>JANPCW010000001.1:0-2071 GCA_031431155.1 Janthinobacterium sp.
CTTCCTTCTTGGCCTTGGCAACAGGCAATCGGCCCAAGGCGGCCAAAAACGCGCTATCCAAAGTTCGGGAAATCGGGAAAGAATGCCGCCATCATCCAGGTCAGCAGCGCGCAAAAAATCACGGCCAGCAGCAGCACGGCAAGCAGGCGGCCGAACCTGGGCGTGCCGTCATCGTGGTTGGTCGGGTTTGTCATTGGCGGGCCCAGGCGGAGTCGAGACCATAGTATATTCGATGGGGGCACGATAGCAAGAATCGGGTGGCATGCCGTTCGTGGGCGCCGGACAATGACATTTTTAATGTTTGAAAGTACACCATGAGCAGCGCGAACCTCATCCGCCTGATTGCCCTCGCGGCGATCTGGGGCGGCTCTTTCCTCTTCATGCGGATCGGCGCGCCGGTGCTCGGCCCGGCCGTCTTGATCGAATACCGGGTAGCGTTCGCCGCCCTGTTTCTGGCGCTCGTTGCACTGTGGCTGAAAAAACCGCTCGACCTGCGGCAGCACTGGAAGCATTACCTGATTCTTGGCCTGTTCAATTCCGCCCTGCCCTTCCTGTTGTTCGCCTTTGCCGCCAATACCCTGTCGGCCTCGCTGTTATCGGTGCTGAATGCGACCGCGCCGATCTGGGGCGCGCTGATTGGCGCCGCGTGGACCCGCCAGGCCTTGTCGGCGCGCGCTATCGTCGGTCTGATTCTGGGGCTGGCAGGCGTGGCGCTGCTGATGGGATTCGACAAGATCACCAGCGAACCGGGTGCCGGCTGGGCCATCGCAGCAGGCTTGCTCGCCGCATTTTGCTACGGCATCGCGAGCACCTATGCGAAAAACGCAAGCTCGGTGGAACCGCTGGCCCATGCCCACGGCAGCATGTGGGCCTCGACCTTGCTGGTGGCGCCGGCGCTGGCCTTTTTCCCGGCGCCGGGCACCCCGACCATGGGCGTGATGGCGGCCGTGGTGGCACTTGGCGTGGTGTGCAGCGGAGTCGCTTACCTGCTCTATTTCCGCCTTGTGAAAGAAGTGGGCGCCACCTCGGCCCTCACCGTGACGTTCCTGATTCCGCTGTTCGGTATCCTGTGGGGCAGCCTGTTTCTGTCCGAGGTCGTGGGCTGGTACACCATCGCCGGATCGTCCATCGTGATTCTGGGCACCGCTTTGGTCACAGGATACCGCCCCAAGCTTGACTGGTTCCGGCGAACCACGCTGCCATCGTGAGCGATGCCTGGAAAACCACCTCGATCGCATTGCCTGACAGCTATCGGGTGCGCGATGTCCTCGGCTTTCATGGTCGCGATACCGAAGGCGTCGCTGAACTGGTCACCCCGGAGCGCATCCGCAAGGGCATCCAGATCGACGGCGTTTCGATCGTTCTGGATCTGACCTTTCGTCCTGATCACGCCGACTGCAGCATCGATGCCGATGACGCCCTGCCCGAGGCGGCAAAGGCAAGCGCGCACGAGGCCCTGCTCAACATTCTCGGCTTGCGTATCGATCCCGCGCCGTTCATCGCTTTCACCGAAAACGATGCCCTGCTCGGCCCGCTCGCACGCCGGCAACCGGGCTTGCGGGTGGTGCAATCGGCCTCCGTATTCGAAGCACTGACCTGGGCCATCATTGGCCAGCAAATCAATCTTCCGTTTGCGATCGCCTTGCGCCGCACCTTTATTTTGCAGGCGGGCCGCCGGCATAGCAGCGGCCTGTGGTGCTACCCGGAGGCGGCCGACGTGGCGCGCCTGTGCTCGCAGGAGCTCACCAGCCGCAAATTCTCGGGCGCAAAAGCTGAAACCTTGTTGCGCCTGGCGCGCCTGGTCGACAGCGGCGAGCTCGATTTATCCGCGGTTGGGCCGGATGCAATTGCCGATATCTCGGCTGCACTGCTGGCGGTCAAAGGGATCGGCCCGTGGACCGTGAATTACGCGCTGCTGCGTGGTTATGGCTACGCCGATTGCTCGCTGCATGGCGACGTCGCAATCCGGACCGCCTTGCAGCGCTTGCTGGGCGAACCGGTGAAACCGGATATCGCGCGCACTGGCAGCATCCTGGCACAGTACCAGCCCCACCGCACGATGGCAGCCGCG
>JANPCW010000002.1:0-2211 GCA_031431155.1 Janthinobacterium sp.
GGAAAGCTGCGCTCGGAGAAAATGGACCGGGTTGTGTAACTAGATTGAAGTTGTGCGTGCGGCATTTTCGCACGCAAGGACGTAGTACCGAATATTGATTCAACTTGGGCCGCGCCGGCACGCCGCATTTCCCTCGCTAAATTCATGTTGAGCTTCCTTCATTGCGATGATCGTGTACGATAGGCGTGCATTAAATGTTTATTAATCGGCATCAAGGCTGTCCGGCAGTTCTCAGCGTAAAAATAGCGTTACCGTTTGTTGTTATGCCAATAGAGTCGACTGGAGTGGCCCGGTGTCCCGCCACGCCAGTCAAGCCACCGCGTTGTTTAACCAAGGAGAATATAAAATGAATGCATCAAGAAATCCGATCCACATGTCGCTGATTGCCCTGGTGGTCACGGTTGCCGCACTTGCGACAACTGGCTGCGCAACCAAGGCTAAGGATGATAGCGCCATGAAGGATATGAAAGATCCCGGTAGCGCAATGAAGGATATGAAAGATTCCGGTAGCGCGATGATGGGCGCGGCGATTAGCTTGACTGGCGAACAGGAAGTTCCTCCAGTTTCGACCACTGCATCAGGCAAGAGCACAATCAAGGTAACGGCCGACAAGAAAGTGACTGGCACCGTCACCATCGAGGGCATGACCGCGACGGCAGCCCATATTCATATGGCAGCCGCCGGTGCAAACGGTCCGGTCGCTGTGCCGCTGACCAAGACATCGGACACAATGTTTAGCGTCCCGGACAATACGGAACTGACCGACGCCCAATACGCCAGCTATCAGGCCGGCAACCTTTACGTCAACGTTCATAGTGCGGCCCACGCCGGTGGCGAGATTCGTGCGCAGTTGAGCGCAAAGTAAATCGGGCAGCGGCGCCGCACGTTATTTTGTTGTTATGGTAAGCAAATGTAAGGGAAATCGATTCCCCATCTTCAAGCATTTATAGTGAAGCCGTTGATTCGATTTCCCCTCCCCACTTAACAATGGGTTTGCCCACGAAGCGCAAGTATTCGTGGGTTTTTCTGCCTGAACGCTAAGCGCCCGCCAGTTGCGTCAACGCAGTACCGGTGACGCGGCAGATACGCCAGTCCGGCATGAGGTCGGCGCCCACCCCCTGGTAGAATTTGATCGCGTTGTCGTTCCAGTCCAGTACCGACCATTCGAAGCGGCCGCAGTCGCGCTCGATGGCCAGCTGGGCCAGCGCGCCCAGCATGCGGCGGCCATAGCCCTTGCCGCGATGTGCCTGTTTCACGTACAAGTCTTCCAGATATAAGCCCTTGCGGCACAGGAAGGTGGAAAAATTGTGGAAGAACAGCGCGAACGTCACCGGCACGCCGTCTTCCACCCCCACCATGGCTTCGCACGATGGTTCGGCACCGAACAAACCTTGATGCAGCATGGCTTCGTTGGCAACGACCAGGTGTTCGAGCTTTTCGAACACGGCCAATTCATGAATCATGCCGAAAATAGGGCCGACGTCGCACGCCTGCGCGGGCCGGATCGAAAATGTTTTCATCATTATGCAAGTTCCGCAGAGGGTTCCAGGTTAAGTGTTTTGGCGGACGGGGGCGCGTCCGATTTCAAGGCCCACGCTACGCTGGACAGGCACAGTATCATGCCGGCCCATTCGCTCGGACCGGGACGGTAATGTTCCAGCTGGATCGAGAGCAGCACTGAAACGACGGGCGTGACCACGCCGATATAGACGGTTTTTTGCGAGCCGATCCGGTTGATCAAGGTGAAATAGGCATTGAACGCGATCACGGAACCGAACAGCGCCAGGTAGACCAGGCCCATCCAGTAACTCGGCCTGCTGGGCAAACGCCATTGCTGGCCGCTCGCCAGCACCCACAAGGAGACCAGGACGCTGCCCCAGAACATGGACCAGGCCAGTGTCAGCATTAGGTTCGATGAGTGTTGGCGCACTTTCACGACGATCACGTTGCCGACCGAGCTGGACACCGTGGCTACCAGCGCCAACGCCAGACCAAGCAGGAAGTGGCCGTTGCCGCCGCTAACGATGTCCTGCAACGAGTCCGCAATCGAATGGTAGAACAGCAGGATCACGCCGCACATTGCTACGCTGGCGGCGCACCAGGTGCGCCAGGTGATGGGCGTGCCAAACGCAATGCGGCTGCAGATCGGGTTCCAGAACACCATCAGCGCAAACAGCACCCCGACCAAGGCCGAGACCAGGTACTGCTCGG
>JANPCW010000003.1:0-1836 GCA_031431155.1 Janthinobacterium sp.
CCACCGGCCAACGCCTGAACTTCGAACCAAACCATAAACGACTGGAGTACCGATGACTGCACACCACCGCTCGCCGCTGGCGAACCGCTTCCTGACAACTGCCCTGCTGGCCCTTGCGATATGTGCGTGTGCCGTGCCGGCTGCCGCGCAGGACTTCCCAAGCAAACGCGTGCGCTTCCTGATCGGCCAACCGCCGGGTGGCGGTTCCGACCTGCTCACGCGCCTTCTGGCCGACAAGCTCACGCAAATGTGGAATCAGCCGGTCACCGTCGAGAGCTTGCCCGGCGCCAGCGGCTCGATTGCGATGCAGGCGCTGATCAAATCTGCGCCGGACGGCTACACGCTGGGCCTGCTCAACTTCAACAACGTGGTGTTCCTTGAACTGGCGAAGAGCCCGCCCTACTCGCTGGAGCGGGATATCACTCCGCTCATTTCGGTGTCGCGCTCCAGCAATGTGCTGGTCGTGGGGCCGGCGGTGAAGGCAGCCACGATTCCGGAATTGCTGGCTTTCATTCGCGCCAACCCTGGCAAGATCAGCTTCGCCTCTGGCGGCGCGGGCGCGCCGGCGCATGTGGCCGGCGAACTCTTCAAGCTGCAGACCGGCGTGGACATGCTGCACATTCCCTACAAGGGCGCCGGCCCGGCGATCCAGGATGTTCTGGCCGGCAATGTCACGCTGATGTTCGCGGCAGCCCCTGCAGCCCTGCCTTTCGTGCGCGCCGGCAAGCTGCGCGCGCTGGCGGTCACCAGCGACACCCGCTCGGAGCAGACGCCGGAAATCCCGAGTCTCGCGGAAAGCGGCATCCAGTTCGACGTGCGCGATTTCCAGGGCATGGTCGGACCGGCAGGGCTGCCGGCGCCGCTTGGCACCCGCATCCACGCCGACCTGCAAAAGGTGCTCGACCTGCCGGATGTCAAGGCGCGCATCGCCGCCATCGGCGGGGAAACCACCGGCGGCAGCGCTGCCGCTTTCGCAGCCTATATCAAGAGTGAATCCGCAAAATGGAAACGCGTGGCCCGCGAAGCCAAACTGTCGATCGACTGAGAGCAGGCCGCGCGCCGGTGGCCGCATGGCCGCCGCTCCCACAGTTCGAATCACGCGATTACCGGCATCGGATCACGACATGACAGCAGGCAGCAACGAATTCGGCGGCAAGATCGGCCGCACCCGCGAGGAATCCACCCCCTGGTGGCCGGAGCGCAAGGAAGCCAGGCCAGGCAGCCCGAATATCGTCATCATCTACATGGATGACATGGGCTGGTCCGATCCCGGCTGCTTCGGCTCGGAAATCGATACGCCGCATATCGACGCGCTGGCCGCGCGTGGCGTGCGGCTCACCCACTACACCACCCATCCGATTTGCTCGCCTGCCCGCGCCGCACTCCTCACCGGTTGCAATGCACACGCGGTGGGCAGTGGCTGGCTGGCCAACAATCATCCGGGCTATCCGGGTTATTCCGGCGAAATCCCGCTGGATGCCACCACCCTGCCCGAAACGCTGCGCGCCGGCGGTTACGAGACCATCATGGTCGGCAAGTGGCACAACACGCCGGCGGCCGACAACGCGCCCGGCGGCTCGAAACACAATTGGCCCTCGCAGCGCGGCTTCGACACCTACTACGGCTTCATGGATGGCGAGACCAACCATTTTTTTCCGGCGCGGCTGATGCTCGGCAACCAGGTGCTGCCGGTCGACGAGTATCCACTCGACTATTACACCGGCGACGACTGGATGAACCAGGGCATCCGCTTCGTCAGGGAATTGCGCGAAAGCAACCCGGCCAAGCCCTTCTTCCTGTACGTGGCCAACAACGCGATGCACGGCCCGCTGCAGG
>JANPCW010000004.1:0-11638 GCA_031431155.1 Janthinobacterium sp.
CACCGCAACCGGTCGCGCCGCCTGCCCCGCCTCGCCAGGCATTGCCTGTCGCCGCGCCCCCGCCCGCGGCACATGACGCGGCCCGGCAACAAGGGGCTGAGCGCAGGGACGCTGCGCAACAGCAACGCGAGCAGCGCAGGGAGGCCAATCAGGAACGGCGCGAGCAGCGCAGGGATCGCAGGAACGGCCAGGATGAACCGGCCGACAGGCGCTGACGGCTTACTGCCGCGCGATGGAGTGCAATTTGTCGCGGCGGTTTCCACCTTCGGGCAATGATTCTAGAAGCCAGCCCAGCCCATACCAGCTGGCTTCTTTTTAGGGCAAGCGCTGGGTGCCCTCACCGCGCAGGCGCAGGCGGGCACGCCATTCGCCCATGGCCGATAATGCGGAGTGAAATTCGCGTTCGATCAGATCTGCTTCGGCGTGGGTGACGACGCCGTCCATCAAGGCACTCGATACCGCTTCGGCCACGGCGCCGACCTCGCTCATGACGCGGCACACGGTCTGCGATAAATCATCGCGCCCAACCTGCTCGGGCAAAGGCACAATGAACGCCGCCATGCCGTGCCTGACCAGCAGTGCATGCAGGGGCAATAAAGCGTCGGAAACGCCTGCTTGCTGACAGCGCTCCACAATGTTCGACACTTCCTCGAACGAGGGATAATGCGATGCAATGGTGGGCGCGAGCTTATTGCGCAAGACATTGGCCGACATGCCCATCGCTTGCGCCAGCGCGTCGATGCCGCCGGGATAGCGGCGCGCCACGGTGTAGAGCGCGTCATGCTGGTTCATATCCAAATATTTACGTGTCATGGTGAAATTAACCTTTTTTTACCGATGCATGGTGCCATATAGGCGGTTATGCTTATTTCAACCTTTACTCCGGAACGAATGATGACGATGAAGCCGCTCAAGGTCGCACTGATAATGGCACTGATGCTGGTCTTGGGGAGCAACGCTTCGGCCGAGGCGCGCTCCAGCGGGAGGTCGAGCTCGTTCAAGGGTGGATTTTCCTCGCAAAGATCGGCGCCATCAAGCGCAAACAGGGGGCCCGGCGCGAATAAACCGTCGTTTGGCGCGTTCGGCAGCCGGCCGGTCGCCCCGCCGTCCCCGTCCACGCCAGCCTTGCCGCAGAAATCGAATTCTGCGCTATCCAACAACTTGGACCAGAACAGTTCCCGGACCAATGCGCTCAAAACGCTCGATGCGCGCCGGGCCGCGGCCGAGCCGCTGCCGGCAGCGGGCGCACCGTCCATGCCGACCGGAAATCCCGCGCCGGCGCCGGGCTCGTATCAATACGGCGGGGCGCCGGCGCAAGTGCCGGTCATGGTTCCGCAAAGTAACGGTCTGGGCAATGCGATGCTAGGCTTCATGCTGGGCCGCTCGCTGTCGGGCAACCACGCTAACAATGGATACCCTGCCGGCACGGTCAATAACGCGGGCGTCAGCCAGGGCTCTGCCGCCGGGGTCCCGAGCGCAGCGCCGGAAGCCTCGTTTGGCGCGTCGATGCTGCGCACTTTCGCCTGGCTATTGGTGCTGGGAACGCTGGGCTGGCTGTGTTACTTCGGTTGGAAGTTCTTCCGTCGCACCAAGGCTCCAAGCACGGCAAATTATTCGTTTGAAAGGGAATGACATGGGTTGGAAGGATGCATTTGACTACATGCGCGGGATGGCGGCCAAACAGGGCGTCAATGCCGCAGCGCTGCGCCAGGATGAAGGTTTGCCGCTCGGCGCGCGGATCGGCGGCCTGATACAGCTGCAAAAAACGCCGTTTATCCGTGCCCAGAGCAACGGTTCCCTGATCCGGATGCCGACCGATGCCGATACGCGCATCGTGGCGGTGTCGCAGATCAAGCTTAATCTGGCCGGCGGCCTGTACCGTTTCTATCTGGCGACGGGCGACGACGACGCCAGGGAAAAATTCCTGCAAGTGTTTCGCGACGGTCAGGGCCAGGTTGCCGAGATCATGTATTGCACCCAACTGGCGCGCGTGATCCCGGAGACGGCCGAGGACCAGGACGCATACACGGGCGTGTCGGGCTGCGGCCTGGGCGACCAGAGTTACACCCTGTGGCGCGAACAGTTGGGCGACGTGGGACTGGATGAATCGGAGCTCGACGCCGTGTTCGGTAGCAGCGACCGGATCGACTACCTGCGCGACGCCGGCGATGCGAACGCGGCGTTCCTGGCGCCGTTCACCGGCAAGGAAACCCGCATCGACGACGCCGGCGGCATCCAGGGCTTGCAGCAGGAGATGTATTTCATGCCCTATGTGCGCGAACTGGCGGGCGGCGGGCGTGAGTATTTGCTGATCACGACGGAAATCATTGCCAGCGTCAACGGCGATGCCTCAAAGCGCGGGATCCATGTCGATTTTGTGATCGGAATTCCGGTCGAGCAAGAGCGGGTCGTCATCCAGTAAGGCGGTCCGGGGTGTGTGGGTTGGCTGATTAATTATTTATTTGTTAACTATTTTAACGAAAAGGAATTCATGATGAGCAATGCAAGTGGTTGGGGTTTGACAGCACGTTTGATTTCAAAGCATTTTGGCGTGCTGGGCGAGCGCGTGTCCGAGGCGATCGCCAATTTCGATCCGGAGACGGCGACCGAAGCGGACCGCGACCGCCTAGCCGACACCTTGCGCGAAACCGCGCAAATGCTGGCGACGGCACGCACCTCGTTCAACAAGGAGCACAACGATGTTGACAGCCTGCGCAAGCTGATCGCCAACGATGAAAAGGCGACCGAAACACTGGCCGAGCGCCTGGCCGCTGGCAAGATCTCGGAGGCGACCGTGACCCTGTTCTGCGACGAGCTCGAAGCAAACAAGAGCCGTCTGCCGCAAGAAGTGCAGGAAGAGGCCGATGCGCAAGCCTACATGGGCGAGTTGCAAAAAATCGTGGACGCGCTTTCGCAGCAATTGGCCGAGTTTGACGCGGCCGCCAAGAAAGCCATGCAAGCGTTGGCCACGGCCCAGGCGCAAAAGGAGTTGCAAACGATGCGCGCCGAGCGTCAGAGCCAGCTGGCCGGCTTGAGCGGCATGAAGGGCAACTCGAGCGCGCTGAACGCGCTGACCCGGCGCGCGCAGACGGTCAGCAACGAGGCGGCCGGGATGCGGATCGTGGCCGACATCGGCCAAAAGCCGCTGGATCAGGCCGCCGAGATCGATGCGATCCGCAAATCGGTCAGCCAGAGCGATACGGTAGGCGAGACGACGCTGGAGCGCCTCAAGCGTTTGTCGGCCAAATCGGCCGCATAAGTTTGGTAGCGCCTGGCGCGCTACAATAACGCCTGGACCCCGCGCACGCTCCCTGCACTAGAAAGAGCGAGCGCCGGTCCGGCGTTTTTTATCGTTGAATCAGATTGGAACCAGCATGCAAGCGACCCCGGAATCCCTCATCGAATACCCCAGCGACTTCCCGATCAAGGTGATGGGGCCGACCCATGTCGACTTCGCGCCCACGATCCTGGAGCTCGTGCTCGGCTTCGATCCCAGCTTCACGCAGGACAAAATGGTGGCACGCCCGTCGGGCAAGGGCAATTACACCGGCCTGACGGTGACGGTGCGCGCCACCAGCCGCGCCCAGCTGGACGCGCTGTACACCGCGTTGTCAGCCCATCCGATGGTCAAGATCGTTATGTAGGGAGCCGGGCCCACATGAGGAATCGCCATGCGCCAACCATCATTGAAAACGGCACCGAAAAAAGCGACGAACATTACACTGTCGCTGGACGTGTATAACGAAGCAAAATTGCTGGAGATTAACATTTCCCAGGCCTGTGAACGGTTTTTGATCGACGCAATTCGCGCCGAGAATGAGCGCCGATGGGCACGCGACCATGCAGACTTCATCGCTGCATATAATCAGACGGTCGAAACGGAAGGCTTGGCGCTGGAACAATGGCGTAATTTCTGACATGGCGCGCTTCGACATTTATCGCAACCATGGGCATTTTAAGGCGGCCGCACCGTAATTGCTGGATGTTCAGAGCAACCATCTGGCTGTGTTGAGCACGAGAATTGTCATTCCTTTGCGCCGTTTGGACATGTTTCCCACCGTTTTGTTGCCGAAGGATCTGATTCCCGTCTTCGTCATTGAAGGCATCGAGTGCCTATTGGATACGCCGCAACTTGCAGCAATTCCGATGAGCCAATTGAAAATCCAGGTCACTTCACTTGCTGCCAGCCAATCGGCCATTACCGCATCGCTCGATCGCCTGTTTGGTGGGTTTTGATCCGAGCGGTAACCGTTGGTTGCCCCAATCATGGGGTTGTCGAGGGCAATCGGCGCCAGCTGGGGGAATCTGGGATCATTGCCCTGCTCTCCTGAGCACATAGATCGCCCAGTTTGAGCGCCCAGGCATCCAGCGCACATAGGGAAACGTTGCAATGGTGCGATAGCCATCGACAGGGCCGAACGCGACCATGTATTCGGCATCGACGACCCACCACCAGGAGCGGTCGGTCGGAATTGGCGGACCATCCCCGGTGAACGCGTACTCTACAAAGGGAATCGGATGCTTCTCGGCATACCACCCGTTAAATTCAAAACCGCCGTCGATGCGGCTGGCCGGTACGCCGAGCTCCTTCGTCAAATAGTCCAGCCCGACCCACCGTGCGCGCTGCCATTCGATGAAATCATGCACCGCGGCGACGCTCCAGAGTGCAAATAGCAGCACGAGCGTCACGCCAGGGGCGCTGGTCCAGCGCGGCGCGGGGCGTTCGGACAAGATAAAACAACACATCATGAGAGCGAAAATGACACCAGGGAGCGCATAGCGGTCGAAATACAGGTCCGTGACGAACCATTGTGCGTTGACGGCCACCATGCTCACAGCGCAAAAAATCGCCCATCTGCGCTTTCGCAAGGGAAGCCAGCCAATCGCGGCAAAGCTCGCGATCAGTAAGGCGCCGCCGGCGATCGATGCGGCGGTTGCGGCGTCGACCATCCAGTGCGGCACGCGCGGAACATCCGACTGGTGCAAGATGTAGGTGTCATACAACAAGGGTGCGCCGACAAACCCGGCCTCATCCATCCAGCCGCCTTCCGGCGGAAAGTGATTATTGCCCATGAAGGCGTACCAGCCGCCCAGGAAGGCAAGTCCGGCGATGAAACCGGCGATCGCCCAATGCCGGACCGGCCCGCGCTCACGCAGCAACCGGGCGCCCACCGGAATCAGAAGGGGCAGGCTGAAAAAGCCGATGTACATCAGCACCGAATCGATTTTTCCAATCCAGGCGACCCATTTCAGCGCCTTCAGGTCGAAGATGAACCGATCCCTGAAAAAATCGGAATGACTGAGGTCGATCCCGGCATGCCGAGCCCACAGCCGAAAACCGAGCAGCGCAATGACTCCGCATGCAAACGGAAGCGCCGAGCGCCAGACCGGACCGGGTTTTCGTTCCGCAAAAACCAGCACGGCCATTACCAGCGCTGGAATCACGCCCGGGTCGCGCGTGAGCGCCGAAAGCATCGTTGCCAGCGCGGACCACGCGATCCAGCGCCAGGACAAATCCTCGGCGCACTTCATCAGGCAGAATGCTTGGACCACAAGCAAGGTCAGGAACGTCACATCCGTCATGAACGAATGCGATAACGCGAAATAAAGCGGATTGAGCATTAACGTAGCTACGGCAATCAATGCCGTCCAGCGCGCGGTTCCGGCTCGGCGCAAACCAGCCCAAAGAACCAGGCCGCACACGGCGCCCAGGACCAGCATGCCGGCTCTGAGCGCGGCGAAGTCGAGACCGAACAGTTTTGCAAACATTGCGCCCCACAGCGCATGCACGATCAGGGTCATCGCGGCCCAGTCGGGCGGATTGTAGCCTTCGCCATTGGCAAGCCGGAACGCCGCCTTGGCAAAACTCCAATCGTCGCCGAGCGGGATGCTGCCGGCGGGCCCGGTCAAGTACACTCCAACCCACCACAGCGCCATTAGGATGGCGACACAAGCGACATCGGGCCGCTGCCACTGCCTTGACGTCGTTACCACGCGCAAAAGACCTGGAACGTCCGTGTCGGAACCGGTATTGACGATCGCATTTTTATTTGTTCTGAAATGTTTGCAAAAATCGCAAGGTGGGGTATTGTACTTTTTATTTTTCATGCACCGCAGCAAATGTCGAATCGTCATCTATTTCTGAAGGCCATGCGCTGGCCGGGTTCTGGCGTCGGCTATAATGGCGCCCTTCTCTGTCGCTTCGATGGAGCACCCTATCGACGGAAGATGGCGCCGAATGCGTAAGCCTGGCCGCGTGCCGGCAGTGGAGGCCAGAAATTGACGGATCAGCTTAGACGGGCCGCCCGGTCTGCGCGCAATGACTGGCTCATTTCCCTGGCCGTGCTCGCCGTCGGCGCTGTGCTGCTGGGCAGCCGCCCGCTACAGGACCAGGACATCTTTTTTCATCTCGCGGCCGGCCGCGCGATTGTCGAGTCCGGCCAGCTGCCGGCGTTCGACCCGTTCATCTTTTTACTTTTCGAGACGCCGACCATCTATCCTGAATGGGGCTTCGAAGTCATTTTCTATGGTGCCGAACGGCTCGCGGGCTTGCCCGCCGTATTCGCCCTGGTGGCCCTGGTCGGCGGCCTGACAAGCGTCATGCTGTACCGGATTGCCAGGCGCTGGAGCGCCCCGCTGGTGGCACTGCCCATCGTCGTGTGTGCCGGCGCCATCCTGGAGTGGCGCTCGCTGCCGCGGCCTGAAATATTTCTCATGCTGGCGCTGGTTGCCGGCGTATGGGCCGCCCCGATCAAGGCGGGAGAAGACCGGCGTCGTTGGTGGTGGATCGTGCTGATCGCGTGGGCGCTCGCGATGTGCCACCCATCGGTGGTGCTCTTGCTCGGCGCGTTAGGCGCTCTCGCGCTCGAGCAGGCGCTGCGCACCCGCTCGGCGTACCCGCTCGGCGTCATGGCGGCCGCAGGCGTGGCCGCCTGCCTGACCCCGTACGGCATCGACCAGGTGTTGTTGCCCTACAGGTTCATGGGCGATAGCGCGCTGGTCGACGGATTGTCCGAATTCAAGCCGGCGCTCGACACCGAGTACCGCTACCTGTTCCTGGCGGCCGTGACAGCTTGTCTCGGCGCCATCCTGATCGCCGGGCGCAAAACTTCCTGGGGCATGGTGCTCATTTTTGCCGTCTTCACGGCGGCCGCCTATCGGCACGGCCGCTTGATCCCCTTGCTCGCGATCCCGCTGACCGTCTTGCTGTCGATCGCGTGGAGCGCCGCAAGCGGCTGGCGCCGGCACGCGCTGCGGGGCATGTTAGCCATTGCGGTCGCGCTGGCGGTCGCTGCGTTTGCCAAGGGGCCGCGCGGAATCGGGCTTGACGCCCGGGTCCTGCCGGAGAAGGCCGCAGCCCGCATTGCCAGCTTGCCGGCCGGTACCCGGATTGCGAATTTTTTCGACTTCGGCGGTTATTTCGAGTGGCGCCTGGGCGCCGCTTATCCGCTGCTGGTCGACGGACGCAATTTCGACGCCAATCGCGCATTGCAACTGCATGATGCAATCTTCCGCGCGGATCCGGGATGGGAGCAATTTCTCGCTGAGAATCGGATCAATGTCATCGTCACGCCGCCGCATATGTCGGTGTCGGGATTGCCGGTGCCGCTGTTCTACCGCCTGCTGAGCGATCCCGACTGGATCATGAGCGACGCCGAACTGGCAGGTGTCACCTTTGTCCGGCGCGCAACGGCGCCGACGCTAGCGCCCGTTCCGCGCGCCCAGGCATGGCGCTCGGCGCTCTGGATCCTGAACGATGCGCTGAAAGGCGACCCGGCCAATGGCGAAGCGGCCGCCGCCCGCGATCGCGTTGCAGCATTGCTTGCCGCCAGCGACTAGGGCGCGCTACTAGGGTGCGCTACATAGGCCACCTGCCGGCCCGGGCCGACAGCGACTCCGCCTACGCCTACACCTGGGCTGGCCAGAGCACCCATCCACAGGCACCGATCCAGAATACAACGGTCAACAGCAGTTGCCAGTCAGCCAGCAGCACGTCGGTCGGCGACTCGCCCCCATCCTGGTCCTCGACCACATACCAGTAGCGGAACAGGCCGAACAGCACGAGGGGGACCGTGACCATCAATTGCGGCTTGGCCGACATCACGAACATGCTGTAGAACACCAGCGCGCCGGTGGCGGACATTTCAGCGTAGCGCGTCACCAGCGCAACTGAATATTTTCCCAGCACTTCGCGCCCATCGCTGCCGCTCTGCTTCAACTCTTGCAGGCGCTTGACGGATGCCAGAAAAAGCGCCAGGCACCGCGTGGTCACGAACATCCAGCCCGACACACTAACGGCCAGCGCCATGGCGCCGGCGTAGACGCGCAACACAAAGCCGATCGCGATGGTAAAAATGTCGACCACCGGTTCATGCTTGAGCACGAAGGTATACGCGAAATTGAGCGCCAGATAGATGCCGATGACCGGCATCACCTTGGGCGCGACCAGGCAGGCCAAAACCAGCGCGCCATACAGAACGGCCAGCAGGACCAGGGCCATGGAGACGGGCACGATGCCGGCGGCCAGCGGGCGGCTCTTCGATTTTGTCGGGTGGCGCCGGTCGCGCTCGATATCATGCAGGTCGTTGACGATGTAGCAAGCCGACGCCGCCACGCAGAACAGCAGGGTGGCCAGCAGCGCTTGGCGCACGGCATCGGGCTGCAAAAACTCGCCGGCGAAAACCAGCGGCGCGAGGACGAACACGTTCTTGATCCATTGTTTCGGCCGCACCAGGATCGCCAGGCCGCGCAGTTGAGCCAGGGGCGAACGCAGCGCTAAGGTATCATGCATCATTCCGAACCTTTATATTATTAGGATTTTCATCATGAGGTTGGCAATTGTATATGCGCTCCTCGCCTTCATCGCGGCCGCTGTCAACATCGGCGCGCAAGAATTGGTGGTCCGCGGCTACGCCGGTGCGTTTCAGGTTCTGCTTTCGGTGGCGCTGGGCACCGCTGTCGGACTGGTCGTCAAGTACATTCTCGATAAGCGCTATATCTTCCGTTTCCGAGCCCGCGATGCGGCCCATGACGGCCAGACCTTTGCACTCTACACCCTGATGGGACTGGCGAGCACCGGAATTTTCTGGGGTTTCGAGTTCACTTTTCACTACCTGTACCAGACCCGGGAAATGCGCTACCTGGGCGCAGGCATCGGCCTGGCCATCGGTTATGTTGCCAAGTATCACCTCGACAAAGTGTTCGTGTTCCGCACCAGCCCTGCATGAGGCCGGTCTCCTCCTGGGGGCGGCTGAGTGCTTACCCGCATGAAGTGCTGAGCCTGTGCGACCTTAGCACGGTTTCCGGCATGTTGGCCACGCGCAAATCTGGCATCGCCCACGGCATGGGCCGCAGCTATGGCGATGTCTGCCTGAACCCCGAGGGTGTGTTGTGGAACACCACGGGACTGGATCGTTTCATCGCCTTCGACGAGCGCAGCGGCCGGCTGGTGTGCGAGGCCGGCGTGCTGCTGCGCGATATCTTGCGGCTGGCGATCCCACGCGGCTGGACCTTGCCGGTCACCCCGGGCACGCAACTGGTGACCGTGGGCGGCGCCATCGCCAACGACGTGCATGGCAAGAACCACCACGTACTGGGCTCGTTTGGCGACCATGTGCAATGGCTCAGGCTGGTGCGCACCGACGGCGAGATCGTCGAGTGCGGCCCACAGCTTCGGCCCGAGTGGTTCGCCGCCACGGTCGGGGGGCTGGGGCTCACCGGCGTGGTGGTCGCGGTCGAAATCGCGCTGCGCAGGGTGGCCGGCCCATGGCTCGACACCGAGACGGTGCCGTATGCCAATCTGAATGAGTTTTTTCGCCTGGCCGACGATTCGGAAGCACACTGGGAACACACGGTTTCCTGGGTCGACTGCATCGGCGGCGCCGGGCGCGGGCTTTTCATGCGCGCCAACCCGGCCGATGCCGCCGACCGCCCCGAGCCAAAAGCGCATCAATTGACGATGCCTCTGGCGCCCCCGGTCTCGCTGGTGAACCGGCT
The DNA here is from genome assembly GCA_031431155.1 of Janthinobacterium sp. GTDB lineage: Bacteria > Pseudomonadota > Gammaproteobacteria > Burkholderiales > Burkholderiaceae_D > JANPCW01. Next base: position 9,997 of record JANPCW010000004.1, read on the forward strand.
GTCGCTGGGTGCGTTCAATATGGCTTACTTCAACCTCAAGAAGTGGCGCGCCGGGCGCGCGATTGCGCATTACGAATCCTTCTTGTACCCGCTCGACAAGCTGCTCAAATGGAACCGCATGTATGGACCCAAGGGCTTCTTCCAGTACCAGAGCGTGCTGCCGCGCGCGGCCGGGCAAGACGGCGTGCAAGCCATGCTGGACGCGGTTGCGCGCTCGGGCGACGGATCGTTCCTGTCGGTCTTGAAGACCTTTGGCGATCGGCAAGCGGTGGGAATGTTGAGTTTTCCGCAACCGGGTGTGACGCTGGCACTGGACTTCCCCAACCAAGGCGCGCAAACCTTGAAGCTGTTCGAGCGGCTCGATGTCATTGTGCGCCAAGCGGGCGGGCGGATTTACCCGGCCAAGGATGCCAGAATGCCGCGCGATCTGTTTGAGGCCGGTTATCCGCGCCTGAATGAATTTTTAGCCTACCGCGACCCCGGCATCAGCTCGGGCTTGTCGCGTCGCCTGATGGGAACATGAATTGAACACAAAGAAAAAAATCGTCATCGTCGGCGCCACCTCGGCCATCGCCGAGCACTGTGCCCGGCTCTGGGTGCAAGGCAAGGCCGTCGACCTCACGCTGGTGGCGCGTGATATGGATCGAGCCGAACGGGTAGCGGCGGACCTGCGGGTAAGGAGCCCGCAATCGGGGATCCGTGTGGTGCAGGCGCAATTCATGGACCCACTTGCCATTGAAGCGGTGGCCGACGCCATCGCGGCGCGGGGTGAAATCGACACGGTGCTGATCGCGCACGGCACCTTGCCAGAGCAGAGTGCTTGCCAGGGCAGCCTGACCGCTTGCCGCGAAGCCCTCGATATCAATGGCATCTCGCCGGTCCTGTTCGCCGAAGCCTTTGCCAAGCACATGGAGCGGGCGGGCCATGGCACGCTCGCACTGATCGGCTCGGTGGCGGGCGACCGCGGACGCAAATCGAACTACGTATATGGAGCCTCGAAAGGCTTGGTGACGCGCTACGCGCAGGGTTTGCAACACCGCTTTGCCGGCACCGGAGTCAAGGTCGTGCTGATCAAGCCAGGCCCGACCGATACGCCGATGACGGCGCACCTGAAAAGCGCGGGCGCGAAACTGGCGCCGGTTGAGGATGTTGCAAGGCAAATTGTCGATGCGCTCGAGCGCGGTCAGGCGCTCGCCTACGTACCAAGGAAATGGCAACCGATCATGTGGGTGATCCGGCACCTGCCTGCCGCGATTTTCAACAAGATGAATATTTAGTGCCGATGCCGCTCGGGTTTTCGATTCAAGGCGCGCAATCGCTGGCGCCGCGCACGCGCTTATAATGGTGGGTCGCCCCGTTCGGGTGCGACCCACCCCAAACTACCGGACCCGCAATGCCCGCCACCCGCCCCGATTTAGCGCTGATTCGCCACCTCGGCCGGGTTGACTACGAACCGACCTTGGTCGCCATGCGCGCCTTCACCGATGCGCGCACGGGCGACACGCGCGACGAACTGTGGATCGTCGAGCACCCGCCAGTGTTTACGCTGGGGCTCGGAGCGGACCGCGCCCACCTGCTCGCTGGCGGCGCCATTCCCGCCCACGCGATCCCGGTGGTGCAGACCGACCGCGGCGGCGAAGTC
>JANPCW010000005.1:0-5495 GCA_031431155.1 Janthinobacterium sp.
GCCGAGCAGATCGTACAGCGCGCGCTGCATTCTCGATGCGGCCGGGTACGTGGTAGACAGATCCGGGTAGCCCTCCTCCTCACCGAGCACCAGGCGCAGCCACAGCAAGCCCTCCGCCGCGCAGTACACGGCCGACACCACGTCGTGATCGGCCAGCGGCCGGCGGTCGGCACCCCAGATCGAGACCAGGCGGCCACCTTCAGCCTGAACCATTCGCGCGACCCGCAACCAGTCTTGCGCGTCGACCTCGGCCACACACGCCAGGGCGCCACCCGGCAAGGTCTTGAACGCAATGTCGTAGCGTGCACCAAAGATGTCGCTGTTCATATCGTTCACCCCACGATCATGTTGACGGCCTGCCGGAACCACGTGTCCAGGTAAGGCGGGATATACAAGCCGAGCATCAGCGCCAGGCCCAGATGCAAAAATACCGGCAACAGCGCCGGCGGATGCGCGAGCGGCACGGCGGTGGTCTCGCCGAACACCATAGCCAGCACCCGGCCAAAAATCGAGGCGAACGCCACGCCCAGCGCCAGCAGCAGCAGCGGGGTCGCCCACGGCAATTCGCGCATGGCAGTGGTAACGATCAGGAACTCGCTGGCGAACACGCCGAACGGCGGCAGGCCGAGAATTGCCAGCGATCCGAGCAGCATACCCCAGCCCACCGTCGGACTCACTTTTACCAGGCCGCGGATATCGCTCATGACCTGGGTGCCGGCTTTTTGGCAGGCATGACCGACCGTAAAGAAAATCGCCGATTTCACCAGCGAATGCACAGTCATGTGCAGCAAGCCGGCGTAGGTCGCGATCGGCCCGCCGATCCCGAACGCAAACGTCATCAATCCGATATGCTCGATCGACGAGTAGGAAAACATGCGCTTGACATCTTTTTGGCGCGACAGGGAAAAGGTGGCGACCAGCACCGAGATTAAGCCGAAGGCGACCAGCAGCTTGCCGGGCAGCCCGTTGTGCAAGGCGCCGTCGGCCAGCACCTTGAAGCGCAGCACGGCATACAGCGCGACGTTGAGCAACAGGCCCGACAATACCGCTGAAATCGGGGTCGGCCCTTCGGCGTGGGCATCGGGCAACCAGCTGTGCAGCGGCACCAGGCCCATCTTGGTGCCGTAACCGACCAGCAGGAACACGAAGGCGAGCGACATGATTGCCGGTTCGAGGAACATCTTGACGCCATTCAGATTGGTCCACAGCAAGGCGTCGCTGTCGCTGCCCAGTTGACGATCGGCAGCCAGGTACAGCAGGATGGTTCCGAACAGCGCCAGTGCGATCCCGACCCCGCACAGGATAAAATATTTCCAGGCTGCTTCCAGGCTGGTCGCGGTGCGATACACGCTCACCAGCAGCACGGTGGCCAGGGTCGCCCCTTCCAGCGCCACCCACAGGATGCCCATGTTGTTGGTCATCAGCGCCAGGAACATCGTGAACATGAACAACTGGTACATGCTGTGATACAGCCGCATCCGGTTTGGCGTCATTTTCCCGTGGTCGCGCTCGACCCGCATGTACGGCCGCGAGAACAGCGCCGTGGTCAAGCCGACGAAGGCGGTCAGGCTTACCAGAAAGACGTTGAGCGGATCGATAAAAAACATTTTGCCAAAGGCGAACGCGGGGCCGTCGGCGACGATCTGCGCGGTCAGCATGGCCGCCGCGATCAAGGTGAGCAGACTGAACCCGACGTTCACTTCGGGCGCCGCCTCGCGCTGACCGATCAGGCCCAGCGTGAGGCTGCCCAACAAAGGCGTGAGGAGTACCAGCAGCAGAGGATCCATGTCAGTCCTCCTTCAAGCTTTCCAGATTGTGAATGTCGAGGTTATCGAACTGTTCACGAATCTGGAACATGAACACGCCCAGTATCAGGATGCCGATCAGGATGTCGAGCGCGATCCCTAGTTCGACGATCATCGGCATGCCGCTGGTGGCCGCCGTCGCAGCGAAGAACAAGCCGTTTTCCATGGCCAGAAATCCGATCACCTGGGGCACCGCCTTGGAGCGCGTAATCATCATCATGAACGACAACAGGATGCATGCGAGCGCGATGCCGAGCGTGCCCCGTGCGATCGAGGCCGACAGTTTCGCCACCGGTAGCGCAAGGTTGAACGCGATGATGACCAGCACGATGCCGATCAACATGGTGGACGGAATGTTGATCAAGGGTTCGACGTCCCATTTGACGTTCAGGCGCACGATCAGCTTGTAGAGGATCCATGGAATCAGCATGACTTTCAGTACGAAGGTCAGGCCGGCGGAAAAATAGAGATGGTAGTCATGCGTGACGTAGGCGACGATCAGCGCACTGGCCACCAGGGTCGCGCCATGCAGGGTGTACAGGTAAATGAGCGAGAGTATCCTGCGCTGGCTGAGCATGGCAAACGTGATCAGCAGCAGCACGGCTGCCAGCAGGTTCAGTAATTGCAGCGCGTAGTGTGTCACGTCAGGCTCCCAGCAGGAAATGGACCAGCATCCCGATGACGGCCAGCAGGAATGCGCCCATCAGGAACTCCGGGACCCGGAAAATGCGCATCTTGGCGCTGCTCATCTCGATCAGCGCCAGCACTGCGCCGCCGATGGCCAGCTTCACGCCCAGTATCGGAAGCGCGACGATCAGCGCCAGCGGATCGCTCGCTTCGGCGATCCCCCACGGGAAAAACAGGGCGATTCCGATACAGGAATAGGCAAACATTTTCAGGCTGGCGGCCCATTCCATCAGGGCCAGGTGGCGGCCCGAATATTCGAGGATCAGGGCTTCATGGATCATGGTCAGCTCAAGGTGGGTGGCCGGATTGTCGACCGGCACGCGGGCGTTTTCCGCCAGCGACACCATGGTAAATGCCACCCCGGCAAACGCCAGGCTGGGATAGATCGCCAGCTCGCGGTTCACCAGGCTATCGACGATGCTGGTCAATAGCGTCGATTGGGTAATCAGCGAGGCCGAAAACAACACCATCAGCAACGCCGGTTCGGCCAGAAAGCCCACCAGCATCTCGCGCCGCGCACCCATGGTGCCGAATGCGGTACCGATGTCCATCGCTGCCAGCGAGATGAACACGCGCGCCAAGGCCAGCAAGCCGACCAGCGCGATCGCAGCGGCCGCGGGCGAGAGCGGCAGGTCGGTCGATATGGTGGGAATGATGCTGCAGGCCAGCGTCATGCAGCCGAACACGATATACGGCGCGGTGCGAAACAGCGGCGAGGCGTGCTCGGCAAATACGGATTCCTTGTGGAACAGCTTGTGCAGCATGCGATACGGCTGGAACAGGCTGGGCGCCGATTTGTTTTGCAACCATGCCCGGCACTGATTGACCCATCCGCTCAGCAACGGCGCTGCGGCCAGCGCCACCAGGATCTCCATCAACTGCGAAAAAATTCCGGACAGCGTGATCATCGGGTCACCACCACCAGCAGCAACAGCAGGGTCAAGAAACTATACAGCAGGTAGACCGAGATGCGCCCCTGCTGCAGTTTGCCCGCAATGCGCGCAATGCGTTCGGTGAGCGCTGCGATCGGACGATAAACCAAACCCCAGAACGGATCCTCGATCGTCACTTTGTACTTCGGCTCCTGATCGAACGCTGAAGGCAGTTCGCGTGTCATGCGAAAGAACGAACCGAAAATTTCGCGGATCGGCTGGCCGAAACCCTCGGCCGTGTCTTGCATGCGGGCCGTTTGAAACGGATAGCCGCAACCCCACGGCGCAGCGCGGCGGAAGCGTCCGTGATAAACGCGCCGTACCAGCAGGAACGCGAGCAGGCAGCAAACCAGCAGGACCAGCACGAACACCAGCGGCGCATAACTGGCGCGCTCGGGCGCAACCGGCGTCAGCAGCAGCCAGCCATGTTCGGCCACGGCGCTACCGATACCGTGCCCGATCAAGGGTTGCGTGACATGTTCGATCAGCTGCACCATATGCACCGGGAACAGGCCCAGGAAGATACAGGCTGCGACCAGCCACGCAAAGGCCAGCCGTTCCCACCGGTCCGCATCATGCGCATCGTTCAGCTTTCCCTCGCGCGGCTGGCCGAGAAAAATGATGGCAAAGAACTTGACCATCACGTAACCGGCCAGCGCGCCCACCAGGGCGATCACCGCGGCCACGATCGGAATGAGCATGTTGAGGAAGGAATTGGGCAAGCCGGGCGTAAACAGAAAACTTTGCAACAGCAACCATTCGGACACAAAGCCCCCGAACGGCGGCAGGCCGGCCGCTGCCAGCACCCCCACCAACGCTGCCCATCCAGTCCAGGGCATGAAACGCATCAGCCCCCCCAGGTGCCCCAGGTTGCGCTGACCGGTGGCATGCAGCACGGTGCCGGTTCCAAGGAACAGCAGGCTCTTGAAGGCGCCGTGGCTGGCCACATGGTACAGCGTTGCGGTCAGCGCCAGCGCCGCCAGGCTCGCCATCTCGTAGGCGCGAAACAGGATCGCCAAGCCGATGCCGACGAACATCAGCCCGATGTTCTCAATCGACGAATACGCAAGCAAGCGTTTCATGTCGGTTTGGACCGCCGACAGCACCACGCCGAACAAGGCAGTTGCCAATCCGATCGCCAGCGTGATGGCGCCCCACCACCAGAGCTGGGTGTGCAGCAGGTCAAAGGTCACGCGCAGCACGCCATAAATGCCGGTTTTCAGCACGAATGCGCTCATCAATGCCGAGATCGGCGATGGGGCGGCCGGGTGCGCCTCCGGCAGCCAGATATGCAAGGGCAAAATGCCGGCCTTGGCGCCGAATCCGAACAGCGCCAGGAAGAACGTGATGGATGCCCAGAACACGTCGAGATGCTGGGCCCGCATATTCGAGAACGTGTAGTCGCCGGTGTTCGCTTGCAGCAGTCCGAAGCACAGCAGTAGCGCGAGCGCGCCTATGTGCGATATCAGCATGTAGAGAAAACCGGCGTAGCGCACTTCCGGCATCCGGTGGTTGGCGGTCACCAGCAAGGTCGCCGTCAAGGTCATCGTTTCCCACGCGACCATGAACACATAGGCGTCATCGGCAACCAGCAGCAACGCCATGCTGGCCAGGCAGGCGTGGTATTCGAGGCACAACAGGCCAGGCGGCGTGCCCTCGCCTTTGCGAAAGTAACCGGCCGAGAAAATCGACACACCGGTGCTGACGATGCCAAACACGAACAGGAAGTAGGAGGACAGGTTATCGAGCCGAAGGTGAAATGGCAGGCCGGGCAGTCCCAGTGGCAGCAGCGCAGTTTGCGGCGTACCGAAGCTGCTGACCAGGCCAACGATTCCGAGCATTACCCCAAGTACAGCGCCCAGTGGAAACAGGACATAGGCCACCAGGGCGGTGCGCTTCAAGACCAACAGGCCGCAGGCGCCAATGATGAGCCAGCCCGCCACCACTAACAGGACGTAATCCAGTGAAATCCATTGCGCCACCAAAACTCCCAACCTCAAAATCACGCCGGCGCGCACCGATCAGGGTTCAGGACGCACACAGCGCACACCACTCTCACGGGGGCGGTCGC
>JANPCW010000006.1:0-2165 GCA_031431155.1 Janthinobacterium sp.
CCGCGGCCAGCGCCTCGGTACTGATCGCGCTGCTGCCAGCGCGCGCCACGGCCGGCGACTGGACCATCGTGCCCAGCCTGCGGGTGCGTGAAACCTATTCCGACAACGCTAACCTGGCCGCGCCCGCGCAGGCCAAGGGCGAACTCATCAGCGAAGCGACGCCCGCCATTTCGGTGACGCATCGTGGCGCACGCTTTAGCGCGGACCTCGATTACGCCATCCAGCAAATACTGTATACGCGCCAGTCAAATCAGACCCATCAGCAACTCCAAGCGCGCGCCAACGCGGAACTGCTCGAGGACTGGTTGTTCCTGGACACACTAGCGAGTATCAGCCAGCAGAATCTGTCGGCCTTCGGGCCCCAGATTATCGACAACACGCATGACACGGGCAACAGCAGCACGATCCGTAGCGCCGGCATCGCGCCGTTCTTGCGCCACAAGTTCCAGGGCCTGGCATTGGCCGAATTGCGCTACCGGCGCGACGTCACCAGCGGCGACCTGCTGGCCGTGGCCAGCGACGCGTTCACGGCCAATCTGGTGGGGGAGCGGGTGCTGCGCCGTTTTGGCTGGAGTGCCCGCTACTCCGACAAGACGATCGACGATGAAGCGATCGCGCCGGTACACCTGAAAAGCGGCTCGGTTTCCGTGAATTATTTTGCGACGAGCAGGCTAACCCTCAACGCCACCGGGGGCCACGAATCGAGCGATTATGTGACGCTCGACACCCAGCCCAAAGGCCGTTTTTGGTCGGCCGGCTTGAATTGGTCGCCATCGGACCGCACCAGTCTGGAGTTAAGCGCGGGCAAACGTTTTTTTGGCAATACCTATGGTCTCGATCTGAACCACCGGATGCGTAATTCTCAGTGGCATGTGAGCTATGACGAAGATATTACGGACTCACAATCGCAGGTGGCGTTGACCTCTGCCGATACCGCCGAGATGTTGCAGCAACTGTGGGCGACCAGGATTCCCGATCCGGTGGCGCGGAAACGCGTGGTCGACGCCTTCATCCGGGTCACCCGTCAACTTGGCCCGGGCGCTGGCACCAACAGTTTTTTCAGCCATCGCTTCTTCCTGCAAAAACGCTTGATCGGATCGGTCGCAGTGCTCGGCATGCGAAGTACGGTGGCCCTCAACGTCTCGCGCACGGACCGTACGGCCCAGACCGACAGCACGGTCGACTTGGCGCTGCTCGGCTCGCGCGACTTGCGCGACGAAGACAAAACGCGCCATTACGGCGTCGATTCGTCGTGGCGCTGGCGGGCCGGACCCCGCACCGAACTGGTTGCCGCCAGCGCGTATAGCCATGTCGCTTCGCTCTCGACGACAAGAAGCGACCGCAACCTCACCCTGAGCGTCGGAGCCAACCATCAGTTCCGGCCCAAGCTGCAAGGCGCGGTGGAATTGCGCCGGGTGCGCCATGCCAGCACGCGCAACGAGTCCTACCGCGAAAACGCGATCAGCGCCTCCCTCACCCTGCGGTTCTAGCCGGGATCCCGCCATGCGCCAGCACGAGCCCGCAGCATGAAGTCCGCCCCGAGCCGCTCCGCGATCGCCAATGCGATGACGATCGACGTCGAAGATTACTTCCAGGTGTCCGCCTTCGCGCCCCACATCGCACGCGCGAGCTGGTCCGGGATCGCCTGCCGCGTCGAGCACAATATCGACCGTATCCTGGCCCTGCTCGATCATGCCGGCGTGTATGCAACCTTTTTCACGCTGGGCTGGATCGCCAAGCGTTATCCGGCCATGGTGCGCAAGATCGTTGCTGCCGGCCACGAGCTGGCCAGCCACGGTTACGGCCACCAGCGCGCATCAAGCCAGAGCCAGCTCCAGTTCATGCACGACATCACACGCAGCAAGCGCTTGTTGGAGGATATCGGCGGGCACGCGGTCAAGGGCTACCGCGCGCCCAGTTTTTCCATCGGCGGTGCCAATCTGTGGGTGTTCGAACTCCTGCAGGAGGCCGGCTACCTGTATAGCTCGAGCGTCTATCCGATCAGGCACGACCATTACGGCATGCCCGACGCCCCCCGTTTTGCGTTCTATCCGAATGGCCCGGACGGCTTGCTGGAAGTACCCATCAGCACGGTTCGCATCTGGCGCCGCAACTTGCCCGCTGGCGGCGGCGGCTATTTCCGACTTTTCCCGTATCCGCTGTCG
>JANPCW010000007.1:0-2557 GCA_031431155.1 Janthinobacterium sp.
CTTTTCCCCACTGCCTGCCAGCCCACGATCAAGTGATTATCGCGCCGCGCAACAACGCGCACAAAGCCATCGGTTGCCTCCAGCGTCATCGCACGGCCATTGGCCGAGAAAGGAAAGACTGCACTGATGCAATCGAGCCCCGCTTGCTGCGCTTCTTGCGGTGTGTGGCCAACCACCACCAGTTCGGGGTCGGTAAAGCACACGGCCGGAATCGCGGCCGGTAAGAAATGGCGCTTCTTGCCCGCAATAATCTCGGCCACCATCTCGCCCTGCGCCATTGCACGATGCGCCAGCATGGGCTCGCCCGTCAAGTCGCCGATCGCCCAGACATCGCGCATCGAGGTACGGCATTGGTCGTCGATCTTCACCGCGCGGCCCGCCATGTCGAGCATCAGGCTCTCCATCCCAAAGCCTTCGGTACGGGGCCTGCGCCCGACTGCGACCAACACCCGATCGGCCTCCAGTGACGACTCCTCGCCCTGGGCATCGCGCACACGCACCGCGCTGCCGCTGTCGTCCAAGCCCTGCACTGTGCAGCCAAGATGCAGTTTGACGCCTAGGCGCTGCAGGGAGGCCGCCACTGCCTTCGTCAAATCCGCATCATAGGCGGGCAACACGCGATCGAGTGACTCAACTACGCTAACTTCGGCGCCAAGCTTGCGGTAGGCGATGCCCAGTTCCAGCCCGATATAGCCGGCGCCAACGACCACCAGACGTTGCGGCAGTGACGCCGGAGACAGCGCTTCGGTGGCACTGATGACGGCCCCGCCGAACGGCATGCTCGGCAGCTCCACGGCCTGTGAACCTGTGGCCAACAGCAAGTGCTGGCAACTGATACGTTGCGCGGTATTACCTTCCGCGCCATTTTGCCGCACTTCGACCGTCTTGCCGTCGATGATGTGGGCCCACCCTTTGACTACCTGTACCCCATTTTTTTTGAGTAAGGCTCCGACCCCGGTGGTCAATCTGGTCACGATGCCATCCTTCCAGCGCACCGTTTGCGCCAGGTCGATGCTCGGTGTTTGCACTTGAATGCCCAGTGTCGAGCCGTCAGCGTAGTGGCACGCCTTTTCAAACTCCTCTGCGGCGTGAATCAAGGCCTTGGAGGGAATGCAGCCGATGTTAAGACAGGTGCCGCCGAGCTGGTCGCCTTCGACCAGGATCGTGGCAATTCCCAATTGTCCGGCACGGATTGCCGCAATGTAGCCGCCAGGGCCGCCGCCGATCACCAGCAACGTGGTTGATTGTGTGTTCATTTTTGTGTGCTCATTCTTCTTGTTTATTCCACGAATAGCGTTGCCGGACATTCCAGGTAGCCGCGTACCGACTGGATGAACTCGGCTGCGTGCATGCCGTCCACCACGCGGTGATCGAAAGACGACGACAGGTTCATCATTTTTCGCACCACCACGAGGCCGCCACGAACCATCGGCCGCTCGACCATTTTGTTGACGCCGACAATGGCGACCTCGGGATGGTTGATGACCGGCGTGGAGACGATGCCGCCCAGAGCGCCCAGGCTCGATATGGTGATGGTGGAACCGGAGAGATCGTCGCGCGTGGCTTTGCCGCTGCGGGCGGCCTCGGCCAGGCGTGCCATTTCGGTCGCACATGACCACAGGTCGCGCGCCTCGGCATGCCGCACCACTGCCACGACCAGGCCTGCATCGGTCTGGGTGGCGATACCGATGTGCACCGCGCCATGGCGCGTCACCACGCCCGCATCGTCGTCGAAGCGCGCGTTAATTTGCGGATACTCGCGGACCGCCAGCACCACCGCGCGCATCAGCAAGGGCAGCAGGGTAAGGCGGCCGCGCTCGGCGCCCCATTGCTGGTTCAGCCGGGTGCGCAATGCTTCCAGTTCGGTCACATCGACTTCTTCAACGTAGGCAAAATGGGGAATCCGGCGCTTGGAATCCTGCATCTTCTGGGCGATCTTGCGGCGCAACCCGATCACCGGCAACGCTTGTTCGTCATGCTGCTCCCGATAACGCAAGCCTTGACCGCCTGCGCCCTGCACCGCTGGTCCGCGCGCAACATAGGCATCAAGGTCGTCCTGCACGATGCGACCCGAGGGGCCGCTGCCTGCCACATACTGCAGTTCTACGCCCAGATCCCAGGCGCGCCGCCGCAGCGCGGGCGACGCGATCGGCTTGTCGCCGGCTGGACGCGCAGCCGATACCGATGGTGCGCCGGATGGCGCCGCGATCGACCGGGGTGCGGGCGCAGCAGGACTTTTGACAGCTGGAGCACTTGGTACCGCTACAGGGGCTGGCGCCGCAGCCGCCGCAGCCGTCGGTGCCTTTGGCGCAGCGGCCACCGCTGCAGGGCTAGCTCCCGCGCTGACGTTGCCGGCGCCCTCCACTTCGATGTGGATCAGGTCCGATCCGACCGCCATCACCTGTCCGGCAACGCCGCCCAGGGTCAGCACCTTGCCCACGACAGGCGATGGAATTTCGATGGTGGCTTTGTCGGTCATTACATCGGCCAACACCTGATCTTCGGCCACGGTATCGCCCACTTTTACATACCACTCGACCAGTTCAACTTCTGCAAT
>JANPCW010000008.1:0-8510 GCA_031431155.1 Janthinobacterium sp.
TCAAAGCGGCCCCAAGCGCGCTGCGAGGCCTGCAATCCGTCCAGGATCAAGTCGAGCGCGGCGGCGGGCAAGCGCGTGTCGGCGTGCAGAAACAGCAGCACGTCGGCGCTGGCCGCGCCCTCGCCCGCATTCATTTGTTGCGCCCGACCCCGCCCTGCGTGCAGCACGCGGTCTGCCAGGCCGTGCGCCAGGCGCGCCGTGGCGTCGCTGCTGCCGCCGTCAACCACGATCAGCTCGGCGCCGCGCGCGCGCAGTGGTGCCAGCTCGCGCAGGAGCGCTTCGATCGCGCCCGCCTCGTTCAGGACCGGCACGATCACCGACAGTGCCGCCCGCAAAGGCATAGCGCGACTCATGCGCGCGCTCCGCTAGCTGCGCCCAGCGCGCCGCCGCAGCTGCTGCCCTGCCCCGCGGTGCAGCCATAACAGTGGTCGGCGATGGCGATTGCTTGCTCATCGAGATCTTGCCCGATCAGGTCGCGCAGGTGCGGCCGGGCCGCTCCCGCTCCTGCACGATGCATCGGCAAGCCCAGCATCTGGTTGAAATCGCAGTCGTACAAATAACCCTGATAGTCCACGCTGACCATCGAGCGGCACATCAAGCCATCGAGGTTGGCGGCGCTGAAATTATCCTTCAACAGCTTCATGTAGGGGGCGAACTGTCCCTTCGAAATCAGTGTGCTGCCGAAGCGCTGGATCGGCATGTTCGCCAGCGTGAACAGCTGCGAAAACCTGATGCCAAAATGGTCCTCCAACTCGCGCTTGTAATCGGCTTCCAGCTGTTGCTGGTTGGGCGGCAGCGACGGGCCCTGCGGATTGTAGACCAGGTTCAGCGGAAGCCTGTCTCCATAGCCGAGGGCGTTCAACGCCTGCAGCGCCGCGATACTCTTGTCGAACACGCCGTGTCCGCGCTGCCGGTCCACGTTTTCTTGCGAATAGCAAGGCAGCGAAGCGGTCACTTCGACCCCTTCATCGGCCAGAAACCGGGCCAAGTCTTCCTGTCCCGGCTCGAACAGGATCGTCAGGTTGCAGCGGTCGATCACGCGCACGCCAAGCGCGCGCGCAGCCTGCACCAGCGACCTGAAATGCACGTTCAACTCGGGCGCGCCGCCGGTCAAGTCGAGCGTGGCCAGGCTGCGCTCGCGCAGGACGGCGAGCACCAGGTCGACCGTGGCCCGGGCCATCATCTCGGTGCGGTTCGGCCCGGCGTTCACGTGACAGTGCAGGCAGGTCTGGTTGCACTTGTAGCCGAGATTCACTTGCAGGGTATCGAGTTTTTTGCGCCGCAGCGGTGGGAAATCGGTCTTGCGCAACAACGGATAGGTAGCGTTCATACATTACTCGCTTTGGCCGATGGGAACACTAAGTTGAACACTAAGTTGAACACTAAGTTGGTCGGGCAATACGCTGCTCTGCTTACATGATTCATGCTACATACGATACGGCGTTAGCTTCTCAGCACGGACAGCCAGTCCAACTGGGCCTCGGTCAGCGCGCTATCCTGGCTCATCATCGCATGCGACAAGGCGCTTCTGATCTCGGGTTCTTGCGCTGGGCGCGCATCGCCCAGCAGCGCCAGCAGCAGGCCCTGCACCCGTTCCAGGCTCTGGCGGTACAGCGGAAAAATCGCATCGGCCGTCACGTGCCGGGCCGGGTCTTCCATCCAGCAGTCGTAGTCGGTGGCGATGCCTATGGCGGCGTAGCAAATCTGGGCTTCGCGCGCCAGGAATGCCTCCGGCACGTTGGTCATCCCCACTAGGTCGCAGCCGGCTTGGCGCAGGAAGTGGCTCTCGGCCCGGGTACCGAGGCGCGGCCCCTCGACACAGCCGTAGGTAACACCGGTATGGAGTGTGAGCCCCCGCTGTTGGGCGTGGGTCCTGATCCATTCGACCAGGTTTGCGCTCACCGGGTTCGCCGTCGAAACGTGAGCCGCCACCCCGGCCCCGAAAAAACTGGCATCGCGGCGCCCGCGGGTCCAGTCAAAATACTGGCTGGGAACGGCCAGTTCGCCGGGGGCGATTTCCGCGCGCAAGCTGCCCACGGCAGACACGCCGATAATTTGCGTCGCGCCCAGCGACTTCAAGGCGTAGATATTGGCGCGGTAATTGATTTCGTGCGGCAAATACTGGTGGCCGGCGCCGTGCCGGGCCAGGAACAGCACGTCGTGCGCGCCCACGCGCCCCCGGACGATGGGGGCCGACGGCGCCCCAAAAGGCGTGCTGACGGTGGCGCTATCCCTCGCGTCGAGGCCAGCCATCTGATACAAGCCGGTCCCGCCCATGATTGCCAGCATCGATGCCCCCTGCGCAGTTGATCATTTGCCCAATGACTCGATTCTGGCACAAAAACGGATGCACGCCACGGTCATGAATGGTATTCGCGGGAAAAGATCAAGCGCAGCTTGGCGATCGGCCTAAGCCTCTTTGAGGATCTGGCGCAGGGCTTGCTCGAACACGTCGGCGCTCTGGCCGCCGGAAATCAAGTGGCGGCCATTGATGATAATGGCCGGCACCGATTGGATCCCTTGCTGCTGATAGAACCGCTCACGCTCGCGCACCTCGTCGGCATAGGCATTCGATGCCAGCACCTGGGCCGCCGCCGCCGGGTCAAGCCCCGCCTCGCCGGCTACGCGCGCCAACACCTCATGCGAAGCGGGGCTTTCGCCGCGCGTGAAATACGCCTCGAACAGTGCGTGCTTCAAGGGTGCCTGGCGCCCTTCCAGCTCGGCCCAGTGCAGCAGCCGATGCGCGTCAAAGGTGTTGTAGATGCGGTCGCGCTTGGCCAGCTCAAAGCGGAAACCCACGTCGGCGCCACGGGTACGGATCATTTCGCGCGTTTGCGCGCTTTGCTCGGCACTCGCGCCATATTTTTCGGTCAGATGTTCGCTGAGGTCCTGGCCCTCGGGCGGCATCCCGGGATTGAGTTCGAAGGGCTGAAAATGGAGCTCGGCAGTCGCTTCGCCGCCCAGCCGGCCAAGCGCCTGCTCCAGCGACTTCAGCCCAATCACACACCATGGGCAGGACACATCCGACACGAAATCGATCTTTAATTGTTGAGTACTCACTTAGCATCACCTTCAACCGCTAACGGGCTGTCAATGGCCGCCGCACACTGCGACGCCCTGCTCCAATATGTGCGTGTTTCACTCAATATCAATAGCGCGCCACATCGGCGGCCGCCTTACTTCTCGCCTTACTTCCCGCCTTACTTCTTCCTTGCGCTCGGTTTGGCCGCGCCCGGCTTGCCGCCCAGACGGCCTTCCTTGCCGGCGAGCAGATTGGAAATATTCTTACTGTGACGAAATGCCAGCAAGGCGCTCATGGCGATCACAGCAAACAACTGCGGATCCACGCCAAACAGCAATCCATAGTAAAACGGCGCGAACAAGGCTGCGGCCAACGCCGCCAGCGACGAATAGCGAAACGCATACGCGATCACCAGCCAGGTCATCAAGGTCGCCAAGCCCAGCCAGGGATTCAAGCCGATCAGCACGCCCAGCGCCGTGGCAACGCCCTTGCCGCCGACGAATTTGAAGAACACGGGCCACAGATGGCCGAGGAACACCGCCAGCGCCACCAGCGCAATCCCCACGTCGCCCACGCCGTACTGGGCCGCCAAGCGCTCGGCCAGCCACACCGCAAACCAGCCTTTGGCGCCGTCGCCCAGCAAGGTCACGATCGCTGCCGCTTTATTGCCGCTTCGCAATACATTGGTGGCGCCCGGATTTTTCGAGCCATAGGTACGCGGGTCGGCCAGGCCGAATAACTTGCTGGCAACGACGGCAAACGATATCGAGCCGATCAGGTAGGCGACGAGCGCAAATAATACTGTGTACATGAGTTCCTCTGGTGAGCTGCCCGGCGCCCATTGCCGGGTTGCTGAATATACTCTATCGCCTGAGGGCAGGGGGGAGTTTTTCGGCCTTGGCTTAATCTCTTAATCTTCCAGCGCCAGCGCGCAGTTGACCGGTCTGGCGCCCAGCAGTTGCACCAGCACTTGCGGCGCCAGCCCGACCAGATAACCGCGCCGTCCGCCATTGATGTAAATCTGGTCGAGCGCAAGGATGCTTTGCTCGACGTACACCGGCATCGCCTTCCTGGTGCCAAATGGCGAGGTGCCGCCCACCTGGTAGCCGGAATGGCGCTGCGCCACCTCCGGCTTGCACGGCTCGACCGACTTGCAGGCGATCGCGCGCGCCAGGTTCTTGGTCGAGACCTTGCAGTCGCCATGCATGAGCACGATCAGCGGCTTGGCCGCCTCGTCCTGCATCACGAGCGTCTTCACGACCTGGTGCTCGGGCACACCCAGCGCGCGCGCGGAAACGCTGGTGCCGCCGTGCTCTTCATAGTGGTAGGGGTGTTCCGAAAACGCAATATTGTGTTTGCGCAGAAATTGGGTCGCCGGCGTCTCGGAAATGTGCTCTTTTTTGGCCATGCGTGATACGCTAATCATTCAGTGAGGAGTTTCTGATTATGCAGCAAGAAATTCGCTTTGCCACGTTCAATGTATACAATCTGGCCCCTGCCGGCGCTAAATTGTACGATAACCTCGTGCCGGCGACCCAGGCCCAATACGAGGCCAAGATCGCCTGGACCGCGCGCCAGATCGATCAGCTCGACGCCGATGTGATCGGGTTTCAGGAAGTGTTTGCCCAGAGCTGCCTGCGCGACGCGCTGGCGCGCACCTGCAACTACCGCAACGCCACCCTGGTCGGCTTCGAGCCCGATCCGAGCGCCGAACGCCTCACGCCCGGCCTTGCACTGGTGTCGCGCGTGCCGCTGGCCGGCCCGGCGACGAGCTATCCGGTGTTTCCGGAAGGCGTAGCCATGCCTGTCGGCAGCCGCGATCCCGACCGGTTCTCCCGGCCCGTGCTGCATGCCCAGCTGACGCTGTCAGATGGTTGCAATGTCGACGTGGTGGTGGTGCACCTGAAGTCGAAGCGGCCCGATTACAGAAATGGCGACAACGCGGAAGATCCCCTGCTGTACGCGATGGCGAACTTGCGTTCGCTGATACGGCGCGGCACCGAAGCGGCCGGCCTGCGCGTTCTGCTGTGCGCGCTCTCCGAAGGCGGGCGCCGTCCGCGCGTGGTGCTCGGCGACTTCAACGATGTGGCCGATGCGGTCACCACCAATATCATTCTGGGCGGCGGCAACGGGGACGATGCCGGGATCTCGGACCGGCTCTACGACAGTTATCAGGTCCAGCTGCGCCAGGATCACTTGCGCCACGTCGGCTTCAGCAATATCCAGGACGGGCACTTCATCACGATCGACCATATCCTGGTCTCGGAAGAATTCAATCCGGCCTCGCGCCATGCGATCGGGGAAGTGCTCGAGGTGCGCTACCTGAATGATCACTTGACGCAGGACGTGCCTGAAGCGTCCGATCATGGTCAGGTTGTAGCACGCATCAGCTTGTACGACCGGGATGTATGAATTGCCCCGCCTGGCGTCAAGCCAGCCGCTGGTTTGCCGCCGGCAGCGCCGCGCTGGCGATGTTTCCCTGATATTCGTCGCAACCGTGGCGCCGCAAGAAGCGCAGCTGTTCCGGCGTTTCCACCCCTTGCGCGACTACCTTCAGCTTTAAACCCCTGGCCATCGCAATGATGGCCGTGATGAGCGCGGCATCATCGGGCTGCCGATTGATGTCGCACATGAATGAGCGGTCAATCTTGAGCTTGTTGATCGGGAACCGCCGCAAATAGCGCAGGCTGGAGCAACCGGCGCCGAAATCGTTGATCGTCAGCGTCACGCCGAGCTGGCGAAGGCCGGTCAAGGTGGCGATCATGGCCCCCGCCCCATTCATGATGATGCCTTCCGTGAGTTCCAGTTCCAGATAGCGCGGCGGCAATTTGGCCAGGTTCAGCGCATCGGTGACGCTTTGCAATAGATTTTTTTGCATGAATTGGGCGACCGACAAATTGACGCCGACCATCAAGGGATGGCCCTGGTCGTACCACTGCCTGGCCTGGCGGCAGGCTTGCTGCAACATCCAGTGACCGATCGGAATGATCAACCCGCACTCTTCGGCGACCGACATGAAGCACCCGGGAAGCAGCAGCCCAAGCTGGGGATGACGCCAGCGGATCAACGCTTCGGCCCCGACCGTGGCACCGCTCGCAACATCGACCGCGGCTTGGTACTCGAGAAAGAATTCGCCCTGCTCGAGCGCCTTTCGCAGCCCGTTTTCCAGCGTCACCCTCTGCACGATCTGGGCATTCATCCTGGCATTGAAAAACTGGTAACCGTTGCGCCCCCGCTGCTTGACATGGTACATCGCCATATCGGCATTCTTGATCAGATCAAGCATGTCCTCGCCATCATGGGGATAAATGCTGATGCCGATCGAGCTTGAAAGGTGCAGTTCATACGCGCCGATCGCATACACTTGGTCGATCGTCTGCAGCACGCTTGCCGCCACATGCGCGACATGCTCGACGCCGCCAATTTCGGGCAGCATGATGACGAATTCGTCGCCACCCTGGCGGCTCACGGTGTCCACCCCGCGCACGCACTTGGAAAGGCGCCTGGCCACTTCCTTGAGCAACTGGTCGCCCACGTCGTGTCCCATCGTGTCATTGATGTGCTTGAAGCGGTCCAGGTCGAGGAACAGCACCGCCAGCATGGTGTCCTTGCGGCGTGCCGTGGCCAGCGCTAGGCTAAGGCGGTCGAACAATAGGACCCGGTTCGGCAAGTCGGTCAGGAAATCATGCTCGGCAAGGTGGCGGGTATGCTCTTCGCTGCGCTTGCGCTCGGTAATGTCGGACAGGATCCCCATGAAATTGACGATATTGTGATTGGCGTCGCGGATCGCCGTCACCGCCAGCCAAGCCGGGTAGTGCTCGCCATTGTTGCGCTTGTCCCAAATTTCTCCCTGCCAATGGTCGCTCTTGGCAACGTGCGTCATCACTTGCTGGTAAAACGCTGCCTCATGCGCGTCCGACCGGTAGTCCATCAGCGAGACGCCGAGCACATCTTCCCGGGCGTAGCCGGTGATCTCGGTGAATGCACGGTTGCTGGAAATAATCGTCAAATCCTGATCGGTCACAAAAATCGCGTCGCGGCTGTTCTCGAACACCTGGGCCGCCAGATGGAGTGAATGCTGAGCCGTTTTGCGCTCTGAAATATCGCGCACCACGGCATATAACAGGCGCTCGTGATTGAGTGTGACCGAGGTCAGCAATACCTCGGCCCAGAATTGCCTGCCGCTGCAGGTGAGGTAGCGCCATTCATAGCGGCAATTGCCGTGTTCACACGCGACCGCCGCCATCGCCGCGTTGCTGCCCGATGCAGCCTCGCGCTCCACGTGCTGCGGCAGCTGCGGCGGCGAGAAATCGTCGAGCCGCTGGCCGACCATTGCGCTGGCGGCTCCGCACTGGAACAGGGTCACGGTCGCCGGGTTGACGTCGATAATGACGTCGTTTTGGATCAGTAGAATGGCGTCGGCGGACTGTTGGAATAACTGGGGAAAATTGCCTGCAACGAGCGCCAGCGCCGCTTGCTCCTGCGTGCCCGGCGAACTGAAAGGGTGCGGCCACTCCAGCTTTTCCTGAGCGGGCCCCGCCAAAGTCGCATCGGACGAGGCTGCCTCAGCCGAATTCCACTCTGGCATAAGCCCCCCCTTTTTTGATCGCATCTGCTGGCTAATCATGCCTGCTAGGGCGCAGCTGATCTTGATTCGGCACAAGCGTGATGCCCTTGAGCGAGTGTTGTTACAGAGCCCCAACCGAGTTGACCGGGCGCACCGGACCCGATTGCCTGCAGCTATACTCAACCTTTATTTGACAAAACGGCATCGCATCTCGTCGCGCCTTTCTGCGTGCCAGCTATCGGATTGCACGCCCTGTCGCATTCGAATGGCCTGTTCGTCTTCATTTTCTTAAAGTGGTAACTTGCAGACTATTGCTGCGGCATTGTCGCGACGTCAACCTTCTTACCTGAAAGTCCAGCATGAAACTTGAAACCTTGCCCTTGCCAACGCTCAAGCCCGCCACCCGCCCCAACCGCTGGCGTACACCGGTCATGGTGCTGGTCGTGCTTGGCCTGGCTGGCGCGGGTTGGGCCGTGGTGCAGCGCACTGCGGGAAAGCCAGGCGCAGCGCACGGCGACAAGAAAGGGCCGCCCAAGGTGGAGGTCTATGAACTCGGTCGCGCCGACGTGGCCACCATCGAGGCGCGCGAACTGAAAGTAAGGCTGGCGCTGTCAGGCTCCCTGATTCCCCATGCCCAGGCAACGGTCAAGGCCAAAGTGCCGGGCCAGGTACGGGCCACCGCGGTGCAGGAAGGCATGAACGTGACGGCCGGCCAAGTGTTGGCGCAGCTCGACACGGCGGACTTGGATGCGCGACTGCTGCAACAACAGGCCACTCAGGATGAAGCGCAGGCCCGCCTCGCGCTGGCACGCAAGAACAGCAGCAACAACCAGGCCCTGTTGAAGCAAAATTATATTTCCCAATCGGCCTACGACACGACCCAGAACAGCGTCGATCTGGCGCAGGCCGGCGTGAAGGCAG
>JANPCW010000009.1:0-3658 GCA_031431155.1 Janthinobacterium sp.
GGTGATTTTTTCGCCCTTGGGCTGCTCCAGCATGGTGGCCAGGGCTTGCAGGATTTGCAGCTTGCGTTGGCCCGGTTTGATGCTTGCCATGAGATCTCGTCGAGGTAAGGTGGGCAATGCAGTTTGGGATCGAGACTGCGATGGTGCCCTTGACGTGGATCGAACACGTGGCCTCTCCCTTACCAAGGGAGTGCTCTACCACTGAGCTACAAGGGCGGGTGATGATGGGGCCGCGTGGAAGATCAGGCCGCCATTTGCTTAGTGCGAGCGGATCATAGTACCAAACGCCTGTTCGGTCAACACTTCGAGCAACAAAGAGTGCTCGATGCGCCCGTCGATGATGTGCACCGTGTTTACGCCCGACTTGGCCGCGTCCAGCGCCGACGAGATCTTCGGCAGCATGCCGCCCGAGATGGTGCCGTCGGCGAACATCTCCTCGATCTCGCGCGCCGACAGATCGGTCACCAGGTTGCCCTGTTTGTCCTGCACGCCGGCGATATTGGTCATCATGATCAGCTTTTCGGCCTTCAGGATTTCCGCGATCTTGCCTGCCACCACGTCAGCGTTGATGTTGTAAGCCTGGCCGTCCTGGCCGAAACCGATCGGCGAAATGATCGGAATGAAGGCGTCGTCCTGCAGCGCCTTGACCACCGCCGGATTGATCGCGTCGATCTCGCCGACGAAGCCGATGTCGAGGAACTGGCCCGGATTTTCCTTGTCCGGCATCTGCATCTTGCGGGCCCGGATCAAGCCGCCGTCCTTGCCGGTCAGGCCCACCGCCTGGCCGCCGTAGTGATTGATCAGCATCACGATGTCTTGCTGGACTTCGCCGCCCAGCACCCACTCCACCACTTCCATGGTTTCCTCGTCGGTGATGCGCATGCCCTGCACGAAGGTGCCCTGTTTGCCGATTTTCTTCAGCGCGTTGTCGATCTGCGGTCCGCCGCCGTGCACCACGACCGGATTCATCCCCACCAGCTTGAGCAAAATGACATCGCGCGCAAAGCCGTGCTTGAGGCGCTCATCCGTCATGGCGTTGCCGCCGTACTTGATGACGATGGTCTTGCCGTGAAAGTTGCGGATGTAGGGCAGGGCCTGGGCCAGAATTTGCGCCTTGATCTGCGGCGATACGGAGGTCAAGTCGTCGTTCATGTCCAGCTTCAGGTTACTCAGGTGGGTCGTCATGGCAAATCCGGAAAGAATATTTTGCGATTTTACCGCACTTGCGCGAAAAGCCGTTGAGCGCGGCGCTTGGCGGCATCCAATGAGGCGCCACCGTGAGTGGCAGGCAGGCAGGGCGGGGCAGGGCTGCGTGCGAGCCGATGCCATCCTTGCTGTATTGATCTTGTTGTATTTTCCGTCCCGATCCGCTAGGCTTGGCAATGACCGCCACTTCCACACTCCACCAGCAACTCGAAGCGATGCGCCCGCTCCTGATTCGTTTTGCCCAGCTCCAGCTGCGCAACGAAGCGCTGGCCGAAGATGCGGTCCAGGATGCGCTGATTGCCGTGCTCGAAAAGCCCGAGCGCTTCCAGGCGGCTTCCTCGCTGCGCACCTATGTGACGGGGATTCTGAAATACAAGATCATCGACACCCTGCGCGCGGCCAAGCGCGAGCGCAGGATCGAGCCGCACGACGAGCAGTCCGACGACGACGCGCTCGATGCCCTGTTCGCCGGCGACGGCCATACGCGCGATATGCCGCGCCAATGGGGCGACCCGGCCCAGGCGCTCGAGCAGGCAGACTTTTTCAAGGTGCTCGAAGTGTGCCTCGAGAAGCTGCCGCCCAAGACCGCGCGGATCTTCATGATGCGCGAATGGCTCGAACTGGAAACCGATGAAATTTGTAAGGAGTTGGCCATTACCACGTCTAATGCCTGGGTGCTGTTGTTTCGCGCCCGCTTGCGCTTGCGCGAGTGCCTTGATTTGAACTGGTTTGGTAATTGCCAGCCCGATAAACGCGCTACCGACGGGCGATCATGAACAGGAAATCGAACGGCTTCAAGCCCACCTGCAGGGAAGTGCATCGCCTGGTATCCGAGGCAATGGATCGCGATCTGTCCTTGATCGAGCGGCTTCGCGTGCGCCTGCATTTGCTCGTTTGCACCGCCTGTACCCGGTTTAGCGGGCAGATGAGCTTGTTGCGCCAGGCGATGCGGCGGATGCCGTTCGGCGCCACGGCGCCCCCGCAGGAACCGAATCCGTGAGCGCCTGTAGTCGCTGCGGCGCGACATTTACCTGTGCCTTGGCCGACGGCGGCAGTCCCGAACAACCGTGCTGGTGCACCACCTTGCCCACAGTGATGCCAGTGCCGACCGATGTAGTGAGCGCTTGCTACTGTCCGGATTGTTTACGCCTGATCAGCCAGGCGCAAGCAGAGCCCGGATAGCGGGCGCGCGCCGGTGTGGATTGCACGGATGGCAAAACTGATTTTAATCAAACGTTAGGCACAGCGCGCGCCTTATAGTTCAGTGACTTCGCTCTCCTACGCCGGCCCGGCCGGGACGGGGCGGTCTGACCTAGGCGCGCTGATGGCATTACGAAAACTTCTCTGTGTTGCAGCGCCGGGGTTTTCCGCGCTGGCCGAGCCATGCTTGTCGCCGGCCGAGTGGGATGTTTGTAGCGTGGCCGACCTGCGCGGCGCCGACAGAGTGCTGCGCAATCAGGATTTTGCGGTGGGCATGCTGATGCCGGATGTCTTCAACGAGCGCGTGTCCGAGGAGATGGATAGTTTTTTGCGCACCCACTGGGCGATCCAGTGGGTCGGCGTGTTTTATCCGCAGGCACTGGCGCAGCCGGCTTGCCGCGAGCTGATCCTGGATCACCTTTTCGATTTCCATACCCGTCCGATCGATGCTACCCGCCTTAGCAATACGCTCGGGCATGCCTATGGCCGCGCAGCCTTGCGTCAGGTGCCAGCGAGCTCGCCGCAACCGCTGCGCACCATGGGCCTGATCGGGCAGAGCGCACCAATGCTGCGGCTGCGCCAGCATATCGCCAAAGTGGCCCATGCCGATGCGCCCGTGCTGATCTGGGGCGAAAGCGGCAGCGGCAAGGAATTGACCGCGCGCGCGATCCACACCCACTCGGTGCGCGCCGGCGGTCCATTCGTGGCGGTCAACTGCGGCTCGATCCCGGCCAGCCTGATCCAGTCCGAATTGTTTGGGTATGAGCGGGGCGCCTTCACCGGGGCTGCACGTGAAAAGCGCGGCCTGATCGAGTCCGCCGGCGGGGGCACCATCTTCCTCGATGAAATCGGCGACTTGCCGATGGAGTTGCAGTCCAACCTGTTGCGTTTCTTGCAGGAAAAAACCATTTACCGGGTCGGCTCCACCCAAAGCATTACCGTCGAGGTCAGGGTAATCGCCGCCTCCAACGTCAACCTTCAGCAGGCGGTTGGCCAGGGACAGTTTCGCGAAGACTTATTCTATCGCCTCAATGTGCTGCCGGTCGACGTGCCGTCGCTGCGCGAGCGCAAGGAGGACCTGGTTGCGCTGGCGACCCATTTTTTCAATACGTATTCCCAGGACCGGAACCCGCGCGTGCAGGGCTTCAGCAGCAAGGCGATGCTGGCGATGGCCGAGCATGACTGGCCCGGCAATGTGCGCGAGCTGATCAATCGGATTCGGCGCGCCATGGTGATGACCGAAGGGCGCTTG
>JANPCW010000010.1:0-1749 GCA_031431155.1 Janthinobacterium sp.
GCCACTTCCACTGCCGGATGCCGGTACAGCACGTCCTCGACCTCGATCGACGAGATATTTTCGCCGCCCGAGATGATCACGTCCTTTGAGCGGTCCTTGATGCGGACATAGCCGTCGGGATCGACCACGGCCAAGTCGCCCGTATGGAACCAGCCTCCTTCGAACGCCTCGGCGGTGGCGGCCGGATTTTTCAGGTAGCCCTTCATGGTCAGGTTGCCGCGAAACATGATTTCGCCGATAGTTTCGCCATCCTGCGGTACCGGCTGCAGCGTGACCGGGTCCAGCACGGTCATCGCTTCTTGCATCGGGCTGGCAACGCCCTGGCGCGCATTCAAGCGGGCGCGCTCGGCCAGCGGCAGTTCGGCCCAGGACTCGTGCTTGGCGCAGACCGAGGCCGGGCCGTAGGTTTCGGTCAGTCCATAGACGTGGGTGATATCGAAACCGAGGCGCTCCATGCCTTCGATGGTGGAGGCCGGCGGCGCCGAGCCGGCGATGAAGCCGCTGACCTTGTGCCCAATGCCAGCTCCCTGCGCCTGCGGCGTGTTGATCAGCATATTGTAGACGATGGGTGCGGCGCACATATGGGTCACGCGATGGGTGCGGATCGCTTCGAAAATGAGTCCGGCATCGACCCGTCGCAGGCAGACATTGGTGCCGGCATTGGCCGCCATGGTCCACGGGAAGCACCAGCCGTTGCAGTGAAACATCGGCAGCGTCCACAGATAGACCGCATGCTGCGGCATGCCCCAGGAGACGATGTTCGAGATCGCGTTCAGGTAGGCGCCCCGGTGATGGTACACCACCCCCTTCGGATTGCCGGTGGTGCCCGAAGTGTAGTTGAGCGTGATTGCATCCCACTCGTCAGCCGGCAGCTGCCAGGCAAACTCGGGGTCGCCTTCCAGCAGCAAGTCTTCGTACTCGATCTGGCCCAGCAGCTTGCCGCCTTCATACAGCGCATCGTCGATGTCGATCACCAGCGGCGGCTGCTCCATCAGCGCCAGCGCGCCCGCAATGGTGGCACTGAACTCGCGGTCGGTGAGCAAGACCCGCGCTTGGCTGTGCGCCAGCTGGAATGCAATCGCTTCGGCATCGAGCCGGATATTGAGCGTATTGAGCACCGCACCAATCATCGGCACGCCGAAACTGGCTTCGTAGGTTGCCGGAATGTTGGGCGCCATCAGCGCCACCGTATCGCCGATGCCGACGCCGCGCCGCTGCAGCGCGCTGGCCAAACGGCGGCAGCGCTCATAGGTTTGGCCCCAACTGATGCGGCGCTCGCCGTGGATCAGCGCGATCCGCTCAGGATAGACCGCGGCCGCTTTGGCCAGAAAGCTGAGCGGCGAGAGCGCCACGAAGTTGGCGGGCGTCTTTTCCAGGCCGGCGCCGTATGGGCTGGCAGGGTTTGTCACAATGGTTGGCAGCACGATCAAATTCCTTCTTCTAAATTAGTACGGTGATTGCCCGCGACCGCTTGCGTTGATAGCAAACGCTCGTTGTGGCTCAGGCTCAGGCTGACGCCACTCGTCATCGGGCATTTGAATGCCGTTTTGAACGAGGGCGTCCTCACAAACATTGCGCTGAGTCGATCAGTGGGCCGCTGCAGTGGCGGCGCCAAGCCCGGTTTGGGCCCGGATGTACTGATCTTCGAAGGCTGCGATTTCCTTCGCGCCACGCGCACTCTTGTCGGTCACCGAACCGAGCCATGTGACCAAGAAGGCGGCAGTCATGGAAATGATGGCCGGATGGTCG
>JANPCW010000011.1:0-3336 GCA_031431155.1 Janthinobacterium sp.
TTGAGCAGGAATGTCGGCCCGACGACCTGCCGTTCGTGCCGACCAAGGATCGTAAGTAACGCTTCGAACCCCTGACCGCGCCTGACCATGACACTCTTTCTGGACTAATCCATGAACACTAATCACCGCAAGCCCCTGCCCGGTACCAAGCTCGATTTTTTCGATACACGTGCCGCCGTCGACGCGATCCAGCCCGGCGCCTATGACAAGCTGCCCTACACCTCGCGCGTGCTGGCCGAGAACCTGGTGCGCCGCTGCGACCCGGCCACCCTGAACGATTCCCTCAAGCAGTTCATCGAGCGCAAGCGCGACCTGGACTTCCCATGGTTCCCGGCCCGCGTGATTTGTCATGACATCCTGGGCCAGACCGCATTGGTCGACCTGGCCGGCCTGCGTGACGCCATTGCCGCCCAAGGCGGTGACCCCTCCCTGGTCAACCCGGTGGTGCCGACGCAACTGGTGGTGGACCACTCACTGGCCGTTGAGTCCGGTGGCTTCGACAAGGATGCATTCGCCAAGAACCGCGCCATCGAAGACCGTCGCAACGAAGACCGTTTCGATTTCATCAACTGGACCAAAAAGGCGTTCAAGAACGTCGACGTGATTCCGTCGGGCAACGGCATCCTGCATCAGATCAACCTCGAACGCATGAGCCCGGTTGTCCAGGTAAAAGACGGTGTCGCCTTCCCCGATACCCTGGTCGGCACCGACAGCCACACCCCGATGGTCGACGCCCTGGGCGTGATCGCCATCGGCGTGGGCGGCCTGGAAGCGGAAAGCGTGATGCTGGGGCGCGCCTCCTGGATGCGCCTGCCCGATATCATCGGCGTAGAGCTGACCGGCAAGCCGCAGCCGGGCATCACCGCAACCGACACCGTGTTGGCGCTGACGGAATTCCTGCGCGCGCAGAAAGTAGTGTCCACTTACCTCGAATTCTACGGTGAAGGCGCCTCCAACCTGACGCTGGGCGACCGCGCGACCATTTCCAACATGACGCCGGAGTTCGGCGCCACCGCCGCGATGTTCTACATCGACGAGCAAACCATCAAATACCTCAAGCTCACCGGCCGTGACGATGAACTCGTCAAGCTGGTGGAAACCTATGCCAAGGTCACCGGCCTGTGGGCGGACAGCCTGAAGAACGCCGAGTACGAGCGCGTCCTCAAGTTCGACCTGTCCTCCGTGGTGCGCAACATTGCAGGTCCAAGCAACCCGCACAACCGCGTGCCGACGTCCGAACTGGCTGCGCGCGGCATCAGCGGCAAGGTCGAAAATGAACCGGGACTGATGCCGGACGGCGCCGTGATCATCGCCGCCATCACCAGTTGCACCAACACCAACAACCCGCGCAACATGATCGCCGCCGGTCTCTTGGCTCGCAACGCCAACCGGCGTGGCCTGACCCGCAAGCCGTGGGTGAAGAGCTCGCTGGCGCCGGGGTCCAAGACCGTTACCTTGTATCTGGAAGAAGCCAAGCTGCTGCCGGAGTTGGAAACTTTGGGCTTCGGTGTTGTGGGCTATGCCTGCACCTCCTGCAACGGCATGTCCGGCGCGCTCGATCCAGTTATCCAGAAAGAAGTGCTGGAGCGTGATCTGTATGCCACCGCCGTGCTCTCGGGCAACCGCAATTTCGACGGACGCATCCACCCGTACGCCAAGCAAGCCTTCCTGGCCTCGCCGCCCCTGGTGGTGGCTTATGCCATTGCCGGCACCATCCGTTTCGACATCGAGAAAGACGTCCTGGGGATCGACGTTGACGGCAAGCCGGTGACCTTGAAAGACATCTGGCCGTCCGACGAAGAAATCGACGCCATCGTCGCCGCCAGCGTGAAGCCTGAGCAGTTCCGCAAGGTCTACGTCCCGATGTTCGCCAAGCAGCAGGACGATGGTCAAAAGGTCAGCCCGCTGTACGACTGGCGCGCGCAGACCACCTACATCCGCCGCCCGCCTTACTGGGAAGGCGCATTGGCGGGCGAGCGAACGATGAAGGGCATGCGCCCGTTGGCTGTGCTCGGTGACAACATCACCACCGACCACCTGTCGCCATCGAACGCTATCATGCTCGACAGCGCCGCTGGCGAGTACCTGGCCAAAATGGGCTTGCCCGAGGAGGATTTCAACTCCTACGCTACCCATCGCGGCGATCACCTCACCGCGCAGCGCGCGACCTTCGCCAATCCCACCTTGAAGAATGAAATGGTGCGTAAAGATGGCAAGGTGCAGGCCGGCTCGCTGACCCGCATCGAACCGGAAGGTCAGATCAGCCGCATGTGGGAAGCGATCGAGACCTACATGGCGCGCAAGCAGCCTTTGATCATCATTGCCGGTGCCGATTACGGCCAGGGTTCCTCGCGTGACTGGGCCGCCAAGGGCGTGCGCCTGGCCGGTGTGGAAGCGATCGCGGCCGAAGGCTTCGAGCGCATCCACCGCACCAACCTGGTCGGTATGGGGGTGCTGCCGCTCGAGTTCAAGCCGGGCGTGAACCGCCTGACACTGGCCATCGACGGTAGCGAAACCTTCGATGTCACCGGTGAACATACGCCGCGTGCGACGATGACGCTGGTGATCAACCGCAAAAATGGCGAGCGCGTCGAAGTGCCGGTGACCTGTCGTCTTGATACGGCCGAAGAAGTGGCGATCTACGATGCGGGAGGCGTGTTGCAGCGCTTTGCGCAGGACTTCCTCGAATCTGCTAAAGCTGCCTAGTGGTCCATCGAGTTGAAATAAGCGCAGGGTAGGTTGGGCTGAGTGCAACGAAGCCCAACATAGTTGCTGCGGAGCTGCTGGGCTTCGTTGCACTCAGGCTCGGCGCCCCCACCCAACCTACGCATGCGTCATCAATCCGCTCTGCTCAATTAGGAAAAAATTCTCATGACTCACGCACCACAAATCAAAGTTCCCGCTACCTACATGCGTGGCGGTACCAGCAAGGGCGTATTCTTCCGCCTGCAGGATTTACCCGCGAGCGCGCAGGTGCCGGGCGCGGCGCGCGATGCGCTGCTGCTGAGTGTCATCGGCAGTCCGGACCCTTACGGCAAGCAGATTGACGGCATGGGCGGGGCGACCTCCAGCACGAGCAAGACGGTCATCCTGTCGCCAAGCAGCAAACCTGAGCACGACGTCGATTACCTGTTCGGCCAAGTGTCGATCGACAAGGCATTTGTCGACTGGAGCGGCAACTGCGGCAATCTGTCCGCCGCTGTCGGCTCCTTCGCCATCAGCAGCGGGCTGGTCGACTTGAAACGCGTGTTGAAACACGGCGCGCAGGACGGCGTTGCGACCGTGCGGATCTGGCAGGCAAACATCGGCAAGACCATCATCGCGCACGTGCCGATC
>JANPCW010000012.1:0-6867 GCA_031431155.1 Janthinobacterium sp.
CTGCGGGCGCTGTTGCAGTAGCGGCAACAACACCCCGCGCGCAGCACCGCCGGCGCCCAGCACCAGCACGCGCTTGCCGGCCAGCGGCACGCCGGCGTTGTGCACAATGTCTTGCACCAGCCCGGCGCCATCGGTGTTGTCGCCGGCCATTGCACCGTGGTCCGAAAAACTCAGGGTATTGACCGCCCCGGCGGCGCGCGCGCGCGCGCTCAGGGTCAGCGCCAGCGCGCATGCTTCCAGTTTGAACGGCACGGTGACGTTGGCGCCCTTGGCGCCTTGGGCGATCAGCGCGCGCACGGTGCTTGCAAAGCCATCGATGGGCGCCAGGCAGCGCTCATACACAAGCGTCTGGCCGGTCTGGGCCGCGAACGCCGCGTGGATCTGGGGCGATTTGCTGTGGGCAACCGGGTTGCCGATCACGTAGTAGCGATCCATCAATTCATGCCTGCGCGCAGGTCAGCTTCCATTTTTTCTTCGCGGGTAAATTTAAAGCGCGTGATGATGACCCACAGGTCGTCCTGCTCGGTCGAGAGCATGTTCGGAGGGAAGCGCCCGAACGGCGCGGCGCGCCGTACGATATTGAGCGCGGCCTGGTCCAGCAAGGAATTGCCCGAGCTTTTTTCGATGCGCGCGCCGCCGTCCCGTTGGTAAATCGTGCCGTCCTGGAAAATCGGTATATACACGATCAGCTCGCCATATACTTTCCGGCCGTTGTTTTGCGGAAAATTGAGAGTGCCGACCTGCTCCACCCGTTTCTGGAATTCCTTGTAGTACTGGGCGTAGCCGACCGCTTGCGTGCTCGGCGTAATGAAGGTCTTGCGCGGGCGCTTGCTCTGGTCCTCGATGCTTTGCGTGATCTCGGCCGCCATGCGCGCAATGGCGCGACTGGTGTCGAGCTGATCGGTGCCGCTCGGGGTCGGGTCCGGCTTATTCTTTTCCGTCATCGGCGCGGCCTTGAAGCTCGAATGATTGGCCTGGGTCAGCAAGTTTTCCTGCATGTGCTCGAGCTCGGCGATGCGGCGGCTGGCGGCCTTGACACTGTCGCCGGTTTCCATCTTGCGCATGTCAGGCAGGGGCGACTTGGTGCGCCCGGCATCGGCATTGCCGCCGCCGTCCAGGTTCGCTTGCGCCAGCGCATCGGCCTTGAGCGGTTTTTTTGCGTGTTTCGCATTGACCAGGATAACTTCCAGGCCGGGATCGGTCGGGCGCAGGCGAAACGCGTCCGGCACCCCGAAATGCACGAACAGCAAGGCGACGTGCGCCAGCACCGAGGCGGCGACGGCGATCAGCATGGAAGGATTTGCGCGAAAATACGTCAAAATGGCTAGCGGTGGTTGTTGTATTCCAGAAATTACCGAATTCTACGTCAAACGGCGCCGGCACTGAGCATGTTTTGCCGGCGCACGCCCTATTCGACCGCGGGCTCGGCAGGTGGTTCGAGCGCTTCGGCGCTGGCTTCTTCCAGTTCGGCCGGGTCCGCCACGTCGGCCGGCGCTGCCGCGACCAGGACCGGCGCCTCGGTCGCTGCATCGAGTTGCTCGTCGACCTCCCCATCCTGGTACGCCAAGTCGGCGTCGGCGCCCAATTGCGCGGCCACCGGAATTTCCAGCAGGCGCGCCTCGATCGAGAGATCCACTTCATCCCAATCGAGCAAGTCGAGCTTGACCTTGGCGCCGCGCGCGACGTGCGGCATGCCGGGCAGTTTGATGACCAGCGGAAGGTCTACCAGGCGCAGCACTTCATCCTTTAACACCACCGCTTCGACCTGACGCGCCTGTTCCTGCGCCAACCAGCGCAAACACCAGTAGCGCTCCATGTTCGACTGGAATTCGCCGTAGGCGGCGTAGGCCGCGTCAAAGGCGGAAACGATGGCGAACAGGTTGGCATCGCGCGGCTTGAACGGGGCCACCAGCGGGGCCGTCACGCCATGCTCGGCGCAAGCGAGAATCTGCCATTGATTAACCAGGTCGGTATACCGGCGCAGCGGCGACGTGCTCCACGCGTACTGATCCACGCCCAGGCCCTGGTGCGGCGCGGCGTGCGTCACCATCCGCACCTGCATCTTGGCGGCCCAACCGCCACCGGTGCCCCCGCCCTGGCTGCGGTAGATGCCGGGCACGCCCGAGTCGTGCATCAGCTTGCCCCAGGTGCTGTTGGCGAAAATCATCAGCTCGGCCACGATCTTGTCGAGCGGTGCGCCGCGCTTTCTGGGCACCACGCTGACGCGCTCGTTCTCGACATAGAAGTTGAAGTCGATCCGGTTGGCCTGCTCCGGCTTGAGGCCGAAGCCTTCCCGTTTTTTCATGCGGCCCTGTTCCAGCTGCTGCGCCCATTGCCACAGCAACGCCAGCTCGGCCTTGTGCGGATAGTCGCCCTCGCCACTGGCCAGGGTTTCCTCGTTCACCAGTGCGTCAAGGTCGTTGTGGCGCAGGTTGCTGGCAATCGGCACCAGCTCGGCGCAGGTGTGCGTTTTCACGATACGCCAGTCGGCCGGATCGAGGGTCGCATACAAGGACAAGGCCGGGCAAGTTTTGCCTTCGGCCAACGTGAAGGCGGCCACGATTTCGTCCGGCAGCATGGTAATCTTGTCTCCCGGCATATAGACGGTAGACATGCGCTGGCGCGCCATCTTGTCGATGGCGTCGTCGGGGCGAATCCCCAGGGCGGGCGCGGCAATATGAATGCCAACCCGCACCATCCCATCGGCCAAGGTCACGACCGAGAACGCATCGTCGATCTCGGTGGTGGTGACGTCGTCGATCGAGAACGCGGCCACCTCGGCCAACGGCAAGCCGCTGTCCGGGGTGGCAGGAACGGCCATCCCGGCCGGGAAGCCGGCGCCTTTCGGGAAGTTCTCGAACAGGAACTTCGACAGGTGCAAATCCTTGGGTGAGGCGATGCCACCGGCGGCCAGCATCAGACGCGGCGCCGTCGTGTGCAGCTCGTTGCAGGCCGCTTCCAGCGCCTTGTACTCGATCGTGTTCTTGTCGGGCTTGAACAGCAATTGCAAGACCATCGTCTGCATGGCGGCCGGCAAGCGGTTCTGCTTCAATTGGTCCACATACGCGGTTTGAATCAGGCCCTGCTGCTTTTTCTTTTCGATACCGGCCTGGGCCGCGCGCAAGGACTGTTCGGGCGCTGCCTTGTAGCGGCCCCTGCCCTTCTTGTAAAAATAGATAGGCGCGCCATGCAGGCTCAAGATCAGCCCGGCCGCTTCATGCGGCAAGGGCGGGTGTCCAAAATACTCGGCGCCGAGCTCGGCAAAACCGAATTCTTCCTGTCCCGCCACTTCCCACAGGAAGTCGAGGTCGATTTCGGCCGCAATCGCCCGCGCTTCATCTTGCAACACGGCCGGAGCCGGTGACCCATACTGCAGCAGCACATCCTTGACCTTGACCTTGGTGCGCTTGCCGCTCGCCATCTCCACCTGATAGGCCTCGCCGGCCTGCGACAGGACGGTGCCGACCTTGAAATCGCCGGACTCTTCGAAAAATAGATTCATTGCTTACTTGTCGTGTGTGTTGATGTGTCAAATATGAGCGGATTGAGCGCGGCAATTTCCGGCAGAAATACCTCGGTTACCAGCAGCAATCCCTGATGGCGCCGATACACGCAGCGCCGCGCATACACCACCCGCGGTTCGTCACCCGCCGCGCCCAGGGCTGCGCGTGCCCGCTGCGCCAGCGGGTGTTCGCTGCGCAGGCGGGCGTACTGCAAAGCGCCGCGCCTTACCTGCGGGTCGCCGAACAGCGTGCTGCCGAGCGAGCGCTCGCCCAGAGCGCTAAACAAGGGCCAGTCCGCGCCCGTTGCCGCCATTGGAACCACTGTATGGGCGAACACAAGCGCGCGGCCATCGCATTTGAGCAAGACTTCGCGCTCCCAAACCCGGCCCGGGCGCGCCAAACCGATCGCGCCCGCCTCGTCGGCCAGGCACAAGGCGGTGCGTTGATGCAGGCGCTGGACCCGAAACACCGAACTGCGGCCCGTTAATTTGGCCGTCAGCGAGCCGCGGCCGGTGAGCCAGTGGCGCAATGGCAGCGGCGCGTTGACCGCGTTCACGTGGCGGTGCCACACAGCTTGCCGGAGTGACGCGACCCTCACTGTGGCAGGTCCGGCACGCCGCAAAAATCGAGCACCTGGCCGACATATTGCTCGAATCCGGAAATGCCATGATCACTGCCCTCGATCACATGCTGGCGGGCGCCGCGATAGTGGGCCACCATGGTGCGGTAATCGAGCACTTCGTCACCGCTCGCCGCCAGCAAAAAGTAGCGCTCGGGCTGGCTAATCCGATCGATGGCGAACGCATTAAGTTCGCTGATATAGCCGGGTTTGAACAAGAATGGCTTATCCGAATGGTATTCGGTCTGCAGGCCCACGTGCTGCTCCAGCTCCTTGAGCGGCGTGACCGCGGGGTTCAGCAGCACCGCGCGGCACCCGATTCTCTCGGCCAGCCAGGTTGCGTAATAGCCTCCCAGCGAGGAACCGATGATGGCCAGCTCGGTTGCCCGGTACGGCGCCACCAGCGCCAGTATCAATTGCATCGCCTGTTGCGGCGATGCCGGCAACTGCGGGCACAGGTATTGTTCGTCCCGCCCGAGCGCCTGCATGCGCTGCCCGATCAAGCGCGCCTTGAACGAGAGCGGCGAGGAGCGAAAGCCATGCAGATAGAGAATCATTGCGCCAGCGCTAAAAGGAGTTTCTGATGAATGCCGCCGAAACCGCCATTGCTCATCACCAGAATCTGGTCGCCCGGCCTTGCCAGCCGGACTACGGCTTGTACCAGCGCATCGATCTGGTCGAAACTGTGGGCAACCGGTCCCAGCGGCGCGAGCGCATCGGCCAGGCTCCAGCCGAGCGCTTCCTTGCTGCCAAAGCCGAACACCAAGTCAGCCTGCGCCAGGCTGCCCGGCAAGGCGTCCTTCATTGCGCCCTGCTTCATGGTATTGGAACGCGGTTCCAGCACGGCCAGGATCCGCCCGTCGCCCACTTTCTGGCGCAGTCCGCCCACGGTGGTCGCGATCGCGGTCGGGTGGTGCGCGAAATCGTCGTACACCGTGATGTCATTGACAACGCCGCGCACTTCCATGCGCCGTTTCACGTTCTCGAACCTTGCCAGCGCTGCGGCGGCCTGTGCAACCGGCACGCCCACGTGGCGCGCCGCGGCAAGCGCCGCCAATGCGTTCGCGCGGTTGTGCTTGCCCGTCAACTTCCATGCCACGTGCCCGACCGTGTCGCCGTTGAACACGACATCGAAACTGCCATCGTCATGCTCAAGCATCGTCCAGTTGCAGCCTGGTGCGCTGCCAAAGCTTTCCTGTTCGCTCCAGCAACCGCGCTTGAGCACACGCTCAAGCGATGCTTCATCGGCATTGACGATCAGGCGTCCGACGCCGGGCACGGTGCGCACCAAATGGTGGAACTGGGTCTCGATGGCACCCAGATCGGGGAAAATATCGGCATGATCGTATTCTAGATTGTTCAAGACCGCAGTCTTGGCGTGATAGTGCACGAACTTGCTGCGCTTGTCGAAGAACGCCGTGTCGTATTCATCGGCCTCGATCACGAAAAAGTCGGACTGCGTGGCGCCCGACAGGCGCGCCGAAATGCCGAAATTCAACGGCACGCCGCCGATCAGGAAGCCAGGCGCGTAACCGGCATCGTCCAGAATCCAGGCCAGCATGGCCGACGTGGTTGTCTTGCCATGGGTGCCGGCCACTGCCAACACCCATTTGTTGCGCAGGATATGTTCGCCGATCCACTGCGGGCCCGACGTGTACGGCAAGCTGCGATTCAAAATTTCTTCCACCAGCGGATTGCCGCGCGTGACCACGTTGCCGATCACATACAGGTCGGGCGCCAGTTCAATTTGGTCGGTCCCGAATCCCTGGATCAGTTCGATCCCTTGGGCTTGAAGCTGGGTACTCATGGGCGGATACACATTGGCATCGCAGCCGGTCACTTTATGCCCGGCCTCTTTGGCGAGCACGGCAAGGCCCCCCATAAAGGTGCCGCAGATGCCTAGAATATGAATATGCATGGTGAAGGTGCCCAGCCAATTAAGTAAGTATGCGATTTTACCTGACAAGGTGGGTTTTCCTGTTCCAGAGTATGATCTTAAGCATGATGCCGACCCTATTCGACGATATCCAGTTGCTGCGGGCCGAAATTGCGGCAGCCGCCGCGCGCCTGATCGCACGCGACGGCGCCGACTACAGCACAGCCAAGCGCAAAGCGGCACGCCAGATCCTCGGCGAGGCCCAAATGAACACCAGCGTCTTGCCCGACAACGCCCAGATCGAAAATGAATTACGGATCTATCAGGCGCTTTTTCTCGGCGACACCCAGCCGGCCCGCCTGTTCCAGCTGCGCAGCATCGCGCTCGATGTGATGCAAGCGCTGGCGCAATTTAATCCCTATCTGACCGGCGCCATATTGAACGGCACGGCCGGCCCCCATGCCGAGATTTACTTGCAGTTGTTCGCCGAGAGCGCCAAAGAAGTCGAGATTTTCCTACTCGACCGGAATGTCAACATGAGCATGTCGGAAACGCCACACTTCAAGGGCCAGCGCCACGACCCGGTCGAAACCGTCAGCTTCCTCTGGCGCAACGAAGGCGTGCATGCGGCGCTCTATCAAATAGACGATTTGCGCGGCGCCCTCAAGCTCAAGTCGGACGGCAAAGCCAACCGCGCCGACGACAAAGCCTTGCGCGCGTTACTGGAAAGCAGTACCTTGCAGCACGAATAATCGAGACCAGACCATGACCAAGAAGAATATTATCGCCTACACGGTAATTGCGCTGATGTTCGGCGCGATCGGCATCGTCGTGGGCCTCGGCAAGAAAGCGCCAGCGCCGCCTTCGAG
>JANPCW010000013.1:0-3773 GCA_031431155.1 Janthinobacterium sp.
GCAGATCGAGTTCTTCATGTCATGCGCGGTCGAGGCCAGAAACAGAAACAACTCCGGCGAGCCGGTTTGATCATCCATCGGTGATGCCTCCACAGGAGCTGTGATGCCAGGCCTGACCGGGCGGTTGTCGCCTGCGCCTCATGCAAATATTTCTTCATGGCAATTATACAGTGTCCAACAATCGAACAACACTGCCCTGCTACTGGTTGTGCTTGAGGTTGGCGCGCCGCCGCCCGTCCTTGAGCAGAAAGCGTGCCGGATCGAGGGCGCGCACCAGGCTCGCCTCAAGCGGCAGCGGCTCGCCCTCGAGCTGCGCGGCCAGCAATTCAGCCGCCAGCGGCGCCCAGATCAACCCGCGCGATGCATAGCCCAGCAAGCCGTATAGGCCCGGCCAGCGCGGCACGTCGCGCAAGCGCTCAACCGCACCGCTCTGCGCGTAATCGGGCAAGGCGCCCACCAGCGGCAGGCGGTCGGGCGCGACACAACGAAAGCCGACCCGGCCCGCCAGCGGCGGCTCGGCAGCGTCGGCGCCGGCGGCGTCCTGTCCCATCATGGCACGTATTTTTTGCAGGTTCTCGCGTTGACTGTCGGCCCGCAGCAGCGGGTCACTATGGGTATCGTAGGTGGCGCCAACGCAAGCGACGCCGTTCGATGAGGGCGTGACATAGGCGTCGCCGCACAGCACCAGCGCCAGCTCGGGCAAGGCACCGACGCCGAGGTGCGTGACTTGCCCGCGCACCGTGCCAAGGGGAAGCGCGGCCGCCTGCGCCAGCGCGGTTGCCGCGCTGGCGCAGGCCAGAATGACGGTCGGCGCTTGCGCAATAGCGCGCCCGCCCGCATCGAACACCTGCCACTGGCCCGCATCGCGCCGCAGCTCGCTCACGGCACAGGAAAAACGCCGCTCGAGGCGCGCACCGCAGGCGGCCAGCATGGCCTCGCACACGCCTGCCGGATTGGCCCAGCCGCCCGCTTCAAACAGCCACCCTCCGTGCGGTGCGGGCCAGCCCGCCAGCGCGCCGGCCGGGCCCGAGTCGAGCCATTTGGCGTAGCCGGGCGGATAGTTCCAAAGGGCGCCAATGTCGCGCTGCACCTGGGCGTGCGCCGCGTCGCGCGCCAGTTGCAAGACGCCGCAACGCGCGCCCGCGAATGCCGTCCCGACGCCGCCCAAGCGCTGCCACTGCTGCAGCGCAAACAGGAACGCGGCCCGGGTCAGACGGCTCGCCGGGTTATCGTCCTTCGACAGCTGCGGCTTGAAGATTCCAGCCAGGTTGCCGGATGCTTCCTGCGCGGGTGCGTCGTGCCGCTCGATCAGTGTAATGTCCCAGCCGCGCGCTGCCAGCCGTTCGCACGCCGCCGCACCCGCCAGTCCGGCGCCGATCACGATCGCCTTGCGCTGTTCCGGTGCGCAGCGGCGCTGCTGCGAGCCCCGGCTTGATATGTGCGATATGCGCGCATGGCCCGGCGCAGCCAACCGTGCCAGCGCGCCCTCCCAGTCCGACTTTGGCCCATAGAACGCATCCACCTGCGCCTCGATCTGGCGCAGGCAGGTATCGACCGGGCCGATCATCAAGTCCAGCACGACCCGTTCTCCATCGAGATACAAACGGTGAAATCCCGCTACTGCAGGCGGCCAGACGGCGCCCATCCGCACCGCCAGCGGGGAAGATTCGAGTTTGGGGAGGGTTGCCGCGATGGCCAGATAATGCAATTTCCCCGGGCGTTCCGGATCGTCGCTCCAGGCACGCCAGGTGTCGAAGAAAAAGCACCCGGCCCCGAAGCAGGTATCAAGAATCACGAAACGCGGGCGGCCGCGCCAGCCCAATGGCAAGCCGTTGTCGGCCAAGACGGATTGCGGCGCGGGCAAACTCAAGGCTCGGTGCGGCGAAAACAGCTGAGGTCGTGATCGTCGACCATCCCGATCGCCTGCATGTAAGCATAAACGATGGTCGAGCCAACGAACTTGAAGCCGCGCTTGGCCAGGTCTTTCGAGATACGGTCCGATAGCGGCGTTTTAGCCGGGCGCTCGCTGGTCAGCGCCCAGCGATTCACGATCGGCTTGCGCTCCACATACGCCCATAGGAACTGGTCAAGGCTAGTTCCCTCGGCGCGCAGGCGCAAGTACGCCTGTGCATTCGTGATGGCCGCCGCTACCTTCAGGCGGTTGCGCACGATACCCGGATCGGCCAGCAGCGACGCCACTTTGGCGGCATCGTAGCGTGCGATCTTTTCCGCATCCCAGCCGTCGAACGCAGCCCGATAGGTGGCGCGCTTGTTCAAGATCGTCTCCCAGCTCAAGCCCGCCTGCGCCCCCTCCAGGTTCAGCATCTCGAACAGGCGCGTCTCGTCGTGGCAAGCCACGCCCCACTCTTGATCGTGATACGCGACATAGCGCGGATTGGATGGATTGGCCCAGGTGCAGCGGGTGCGATTCATAAGCGATCGGCAGTTGGTGTTCAGGTGGTTGCCGGCGCAGCAGCGCGCGGGCTCGCTATTAGCTTGACTTCGTCCTCGTCAATTGCCTGTTCCAGATGCTGCATCAGGTGCGAGAACAGGCCGTCGGTACGGGTCTGATCGGTACTGCACAGGGCCGCCCACGCATTGCGACCGGCATGTTTGGCGAGGTACAGGCTCTGATCGGCCAGCTCCACCACTTGCGACCATGTCAGCAGGCGCGGCTCGGATGGCAGGAATGGAAAACAGGCAAAACCGATCGAGCAGGTCTTGGTCAGAAGCACGCCATCAGGTAACTCGAAGGGGCGCCCGGCCACCGCAGCGCGAATCCGTTCGGCCACCAGCGCGGCGTCATCGCGGTCAGTGGCGCGCGCCAGCACCAGAAATTCCTCGCCGCCCCAACGGATCAGGTAATCGGACTGGCGAAACACTTCGCGCAGCCGTTGCTGCATTTGCACCAGCACGCAGTCGCCGGCCGCGTGGCCGTGCTGGTCGTTGACTAGCTTGAAATGGTCCAGGTCGACCATGAAAAACACCAGGTCTTTGCCGCGCGCGTCCGCACCGCTGCGCCGTGGGTCTTTGTGGCGCCGCAAACTCATCGCCACGTCGGCATCGATGTGCTGCAGGAAGAAGCGGCGGTTGCGCAGACCGGTCAACTGGTCGGTCAGGCTGACGTCTTCCAGCGCCTTGTAGGCATGTTCGAGCTCGAGGTTCTTGTCGAGCAGTTGGGCCTGGGTCGCGCTGAGCGTCTTGAGCGTGGCTGCCACCTGGCGATAGGCGCTGGCGTTGTCGAGCGCGATCGCCCCGTACGCGCACAGAGTGCGAAAGATCAGGCGCTCGCGCTCGCCATAGGCCAGGGCGCACAAGGATTGCACCGTCATCACACCCAGCAAGCGCTCGCCGATCAGGAGCGGCGCAAACAATAGGCTCAGCGATGGCAGCGTGCCGGGAATCAGGCTCGGCGCAGGACCCGCGCCGACCTCGACGTCGAGCAGGATTTCGCGCCGCTCGCGCACGCTGCGGGCCGAAGTGGCTTGCGCGTCGGACAGGCTGGTCACGGTGGGCGGCAAGCTCATGCCGGCCTCAACCCCGAACGCCCGGCGCAGCGACAGCCCGTCCGGTTCCAGCAGAAAGATCGAGAAGTGGGTAGCGTCAAGCAGGCCATGCACGTGCCGGTCCAGCGCGCGGAACACCGCCGCGGCATCCAGGTGGGCGGTGATCTCCTGGCCGATCGCGGAAAGGTGCTCAAGGGTCGCGCTGGTTTGTTCCAGCACTTCCGCACGCCGGGCCTCGGATGCGGCCAACTGGCGGTGATGCTCGCC
>JANPCW010000014.1:0-1979 GCA_031431155.1 Janthinobacterium sp.
TATCGGCACCGGTGTCAAGAACCGGTCCGGCGAGAGCATCGGAACAGTGGAAGACGTTGTATTGGACAAATTGTCCAATACAATTAATACGGAGCAACTGGACGCCATGCACCGAGTTTCCGCCAGCCACGCCAAGCAAAATTTCGGAGAAGTGTTGTCGTCCGCAATGCTGGCGCCGGTCGCCATCGAACGACACGGGAAAGTTGTTGCAGTCTTGGCGCGTCCTGAGATGCTTGCACAGCGAGACTCTTTGGAGGCACGCCGACAAGCACGAACGGCCCAGCAAGCGGTGGAAATTGCGCGCTTGATGAAGCATCAGCAGGTGGCCATTTTGCTACTGTCGAGTCCTTTGGCCGACGCAACGGCGTTGGTCGCGCGCGCGCAAGCAGAAGTTGACCGCTGGCAGGCGCTCAAGACCTGCAGCAAAGATTACATTGACCTGTGGCGTGAAATCTTGCAGCTTTCAATCCCTGAAATCGCAAACGCTATTTGTTCCGACTGGAAGGGTTGGGGGACTGCTCTTCGTCAGAATTCGCCTTGGCGCGTGGCGCTGCGATGACGCTCACGCAATTGTTTCACTTACTGGGCGAGGCACGCAGACTCTCAAGCCACGATGAATTTGTCATTATCGGCAGTCTTTCTGTCTTGGGGATTTCTGAAGGGATCGAAATTCCGGACGCGATGACGATGTCTCAGGACGTTGACTGCTACACGAAGGCGGACCCCGGTCGTGTCTTTGACCTTGTACCGGCACTTGGCGAGGGCAGTGACTATGAGGTGCTGACGAGTTTTTACCTGGATGCGGTGTCGCCCGACCTTCCCACGCTTCCCGAAGGCTGGCAAACTCGGATGCTGAAAATTTCGAAGGGGCCACTGACTGCCTGGTTTCTGGAACCCAACGATGCAGCGGTCTCCAAATATGCCAGGGGAGAGCCACGAGATATCCGATGGATTCGGGCCGGAGTGGAGGCGGGAATCGTATCGTTGCCGACGGTGCGGTATCGTTTCCGTGAAACGGTGTTTCTGGACGCCAAAGAGCAAGCGAACGCCAAAGCTCTGTGTGAGGCCGATGTCAGCTGGTTCCAGACCTTACGAGGGTCGCGACCCAAGCCGTAAGAATTGGGGCTCGCCGAGCGTGCAAACGAATCCATTCGTGAATTAACGCGCCCTTCTGGATTGCCCCTGGCCTTCGCACGATTGACACGCGTGCGCGTCGCGCCTGCTCCCCCGCCCTATACTTGAGACTCAAGATCATACTGGCGGTGCAAATGAATCGAGATTTAGAACACTCCGGCAAGCGCGCTGCACCTTCCGTCTACCCGGCGCAGGACGTCATCCTCGTGCCCGGATCCAGCGTCTGGCAAGCTTTTAACACCATCAGCAGCAATTGCCTGGACCAGGTGCGCGCAAATGCAGCCGGGGTCAGCGCCGACCAAGATCCGGAGCCGGTGCATCAAATGCGCGTCGGTTTGCGCCGTCTGAACAGCGCGCTGCGGTTGTTCAAGCGCGTCGCGCCTTGTCCTGCCGCGCTGCGCGACGAATTGAAATGGCTGGCCCGCGAACTCGGTGCGGCGCGCGACTGGGAAGTATTGGCCGGCGCGACTTTGCCGAACGTCGCCACGACGTGCCCAACTGAACCGTGCATGACGGCGCTGCAAGACGCGGCGCAACAGGCGGCCCGCCGCAAGCGCCGGCGGGCCGGCGCCGCGGTTCAATCGGTGCGCTATGCGCGTCTACTCGTCAAATTGAAAAAATGGATACGCCGGAAACCCAAACCGTCGGCCGCCGTGCCGCTAAAGCGCTTTGCCGGCAAAGTGCTGCGCCAAACTCACAAGAAACTGCAACGAGGCACGCACCAGCTGGCCGATCCGGCGCAGCGGCACAGGATGCGCATTGCCGCCAAGAAAATGCGCTATGCAGCCGAGTTTTTCGCATCGCTCTATCCACAACGAAAAGTGCGGCGCTTCGTCAAGACCCTG
>JANPCW010000015.1:0-2283 GCA_031431155.1 Janthinobacterium sp.
CTTGCTCCGGCAAGGTTTATTACGACTTGGTCAACGCACGCAAGACGCGCGCTCAGACCGACACGGCAATCGTCCGTGTCGAGCAACTGTATCCGTTCCCGCACAAGTCGTTTGCGGCCGAACTGAAAAAGTTCCCGAATCTGGTCGACGTCGTATGGGCTCAGGATGAGCCGCAGAATCAGGGCCCTTGGTTCCAG
Organism: Janthinobacterium sp.; assembly: GCA_031431155.1. Taxonomy (GTDB): domain Bacteria; phylum Pseudomonadota; class Gammaproteobacteria; order Burkholderiales; family Burkholderiaceae_D; genus JANPCW01. Next base: position 198 of record JANPCW010000015.1, read on the forward strand.
ATCCAGCACAATATCTTTGAAAGCCTCGATGCCGGTCAACGCCTGGCGTACGCCGGCCGCCCGGCATCGGCATCGCCTGCCGTCGGTTATTACGACAAGCACTATGCGCAGCAAAAGGAATTGCTCGAGACGGCGTTTTCGAAGTTAAAAGGTTATATCCTGACCAAATAAATGTAGTGGTGGCGCGCCCCGAGTGCGCCGCCTGACCAAAATTACCACGGAGTTTTACATGGCACAAATCGAAGTTAAAGTCCCGCAACTGTCGGAATCGGTCGCAGAAGCGACCATGCTGGTGTGGCATAAGAAAATCGGCGAATCCGTCGCGCGCGACGAAAACCTGATCGATATCGAAACCGATAAAGTCGTTCTGGAATTGCCGGCCCCGGTGGCTGGCGTGATCACCCAAATCATCAAGGCCGACGGCAGCACCGTTGTGGCCGGCGAAGTGATCGCCATCATCGACACCGAGGCTTCGGCCAAGGTCAGCCCGATGGAAATTTCGGCGGCGCCAGCCGCAGCGGCCGGTCAGGTGGCAGCCAGCGCCGCACTGGCCTCGAAGGCTGGGGTGGCGATGCCGGCCGCAGCCAAAATGCTGTCCGAGAATAATATGTCGGCGGCCGCGGTTGAAGGCAGCGGCAGGGATGGCCGCGTCACCAAGGGCGACGTGATCAGCGCCGTTGCATCCAAGCCGGCAGCAGTGTCAGCGTTGGCGCCAAGCGCCGCGCCGGCAGCCAAGCCGGCCTTGCAACTGGTGGCCGCGCCGGCCGCGCCGAATCTGGGCGAGCGTGCCGAGCAGCGCGTGCCGATGAGCCGCCTGCGCGCCCGTATCGCCGAGCGCCTGCTGCAGTCGCAATCGACCAACGCGATCCTGACCACGTTCAATGAAGTGAACATGCAGCCGGTGATCGACTTGCGCAACAAGTTCAAGGACAAGTTCGAGAAAGAGCACGGCGTCAAACTCGGCTTCATGTCGTTCTTCGTCAAGGCGGCGGTGGCGGCACTGAAGAAGTACCCGGTCATCAACGCCTCGGTCGATGGCAACGACATCGTCTATCACGGCTATTTCGACATCGGCATCGCGGTCGGCTCGCCGCGCGGGCTGGTGGTGCCGATCCTGCGCAACGCCGACCAGATGTCGATCGCCGACATTGAAAAGAAAATCGGCGAATTCGGCGCCAAGGCCAAGGAAGGCAAGTTGACCCTGGACGACCTGACCGGCGGCACCTTCTCGATCTCGAACGGCGGCACCTTCGGCTCGATGCTGTCGACCCCGATCATCAACCCGCCGCAGGCGGCCATCCTGGGCGTGCATGCGACCAAGGACCGCGCCGTGGTCGAAAACGGCCAGATCGTGGTGCGCCCGATGAATTACCTGGCGATGTCCTACGATCACCGCATCATCGACGGGCGCGAAGCCGTGCTGGGACTGGTCGCGATGAAGGAAACGCTGGAAGATCCTACCCGTCTGTTGCTCGACCTGTAGACGCAGTCGATGGCAGCAGCGCCAGCCCGGTTGGGCACGCGCCAATTCGGGCAGTATTTTTTTGGGAGGTGTCGCTATGAATATCTCAGATGAAATCAAGCGTTTGCACGAGCTGCATCAAGCTGGTGCACTGTCCGATGCCGAGTTCGCGCAGGCCAAGGCCAAGCTGCTGGCCGGCGTAAGCCTGGACAAGCCCGGCAGCGCGAGTCCGGATCCAACCCCGAATCCGGATCCGGATTCGGCGCGCAGCCTGGTGCAGCAATTTAGCCGCCTGCGGCGCTCGCGCAGCGACCGCTGGCTGGGCGGCGTGTGCGGCGGCCTGGCCCAGTTCTTCGGCGTGGAGTCGTGGATCTGGCGCCTGCTGTTTGCCCTGTTTGCACTCACTTTCGGCTTCGGCCTTGTGATTTATATTTTGTTGTGGATTTTTGTACCCTACGAAGAAAAAAGGAATTAAACGATGAGCACTGCAGCACCAAGCACAAAAACATTCGACGTGGTTGTCATCGGCGCCGGCCCCGGCGGCTATATCGCAGCGATCCGCGCAGCCCAGCTGGGCTTTTCGGTCGCCTGCGTGGACGACTGGGCCAACGCCAAGGGCGGCCC
>JANPCW010000016.1:0-7461 GCA_031431155.1 Janthinobacterium sp.
GCAAACAGAATGCAACACTACACTAGCGCCCGCGCAGTATTGCGATGCGTGGGAAATTGTTCATTCCATTCAATCGCATGCACAGACAGACGGTCGGCCTGTATGACAAGGCGCAATGGCCTGGGCCAACTTTGATCTTCGATTCCATATTTGTCAGCGAGGATTCGGCACCCCACGTGCGAAACTTGCAGGTAGATTGCGCCAGCGATGCATCCGACCACCAGCCCGTTTTGCTGGAACTTGCCTGAACCGGCTGTCAAATCCGTTTCTGTCGTACCAATTTTTTTGATTTTTTTCAACGATTTGTCGTAAACGATGGAGAATGCCTCATATGAAAACGCAGGCGGGACTACTTTTTTGCGTTGCCGTTTCTGATACGGATACATATTCGGCCTGCGGCGTCGGTGCAGAAGGATCAGCTTCATCCCTTAAGAATCAGGCGCGAGGGCGGGCCAGTAGGGGGCAGTGTACTGGCGTGCTCGCCTTCAAGGCCCGTCAGCTTCCATGAGCAATTCGAGCCCTCCTTTGGAACCGGGGCGAGTCGCGCGCGCTGGGCGTGATGCGCAGGCGACCGGCTGGATGCGCTGGCTGCCGGGGTTGCAAATGTTGCGCCACTACGAAATCGCCTGGCTGCAGCATGATCTCTTAGCCGGCCTGGTGTTGACAACGGTGCTGGTGCCGGTTGGTATCGCGTACGCCGTAGCGTCCGGGTTGCCGGCTATTTGTGGTCTGTATGCGACTATCTTCGGACTCCTGGCCTATACCCTGTTCGGACCAAGCCGGGTGCTGGTGCTGGGGCCGGATTCCTCACTCGTTCCTCTCATCCTTGCTGTCGTCCTGCCGCTGTCTGGCGGTGATCCACTGCGCGCGATGGCTTTGGCAGGAATGTTGGCCGCGGTCTCAGGCGCCTTGTGCCTGTTGGCTGGAACGGCCCGTCTGGGTTTCATCACCGAACTGCTTTCTAAGCCGATTCGCTACGGATACATGAATGGCATCGCGCTGACCGTGCTGATCAGCCAGTTGCCTGCGTTGTTCGGATTTTCAGTCGATGGCGACGGCTTGTTAGACAAAGCTCAGGGTCTGCTTGAGGGGGTTCTCGCCGGCAAGACGAACTGGACATCATTTGCGCTGGGCGCAGGCACGCTTGCCGTGATATTTTTGCTCAAGTGCAGCAAACGTCTGCCGGGCGTCCTGCTTGCCGTGGTTGGCGCGACTATCACTGTGGGGGCCCTGGACTTGGACACTCGTGCCGGTGTGTCGATCCTTGGTGCGCTCCCCCAAGGCTTGCCGGCCTTGGCGTTCCCCTCCATCACTTCGGCGGACATTGTCCCAGTGCTGCTTGGGGGAATGGCCGTTGCCCTCGTGTCGTTCGCCGACACCAGCGTACTGTCGCGCACTTACGCCGCACGCGCAGGGGTTTTCGTCGATCCCAATCAGGAGATGGTGGCACTGGGAATGGCCAACCTGGCCGCGGGCATGTTCCAGGGATTCCCGATCAGCGCCAGTTCGTCACGTACACCGGTGGCCGAGGCGGCAGGAGCCAAGACCCAGTTAGCGGGTGGCGTGGGCGCGCTGGCAGTGGCCGCGCTGTTGATGGTGGCGCCGAACTTGCTCCAGAATCTGCCCACGACCGCGCTGGCCGCTGTCGTGGTCGCATCCGCCATCGCGCTAATCGAGATTGCCGACTTGCGCCGGATCTACCGCATCCAGCGCTGGGAGTTCTGGCTGTCCATAGGCTGCATGGCAGGCGTTGCGGTGCTCGGCGCGATTCAAGGCATCGGCCTTGCGATTGTGGTTGCCGTCATCGAGTTCCTCTGGGATGGGTGGCGTCCGTATTCTGCCGTCCTGGGCCGTGTCGATGGTGTCAAGGGTTACCACGATATCACGCGCTATCCGCACGCCCGCATGGTGCCGGGTCTGGTGTTGTTCCGATGGGATGCGCCCCTCTTCTTCGCCAATGCCGAATTGTTTCGGGATCGCGTACTTGACGCGGTGGCTGCATCGCCAACGCCGGTGCGCTGGCTCGTGGTTGGCGCGGAGCCTGTGACCAGTATCGACGTCACCGCTGCCGATACTTTGGACGAACTCGATGGCACCTTACATGCAGCCGGCATTGACCTGTGCTTCGCTGAAATGAAGGATCCTGTCAAGGATAAGCTCAAGCGTTTTGGCCTCTTCGCAAGGCTCGGTGAGCAGCGCTTCTTTGCAACGCTGGGTGAGGCGGTGAGCAGCTATCTTAAAGCCCACCCAGTCCAGTGGACTGACTGGGAAGAGCGTAGTCGATGAGTCGGCGCACGAGCGCTCGTCGGGCAGGCAGTAACTTGATCGGCGGGCTGTACTTCAGGTTGGTTTTTCCATTGCTCAGGAAATATCGAGCACGCCGGGGTAGCGGTGATCAGACGCGGTATGAACATTTTTCGTATAATTTTGGCGATTACGCATGCAGTTTCAAAAAATATTCAGAAGCGGTTTTATCCTCTCCACATGCGCAATAAATTGCAATTCTGTCATTTGTTTGCGATTGTTAAATGCTGCAGCCGGTGCTTGCCGGAATGAGAAGGGACTCGCCGATCATGGAAATCGAACTGAAACTGCTGGCGGCTCCGCAAGATGCGGAAGCGCTGCGCCAGCATCCGCTGCTGAAAAAATATGCGACTTCGAAACCGCATGAACAAAAGATGGTCGATACCTACTTCGATACCTCGGACCTGCAGATCCGGCGTTGCGATGCGGGCCTTCGAGTGCGGCGGGTAGGCAACGGCTGGGTGCAGACCCTAAAGGGCGGCGGCAGCGTCGATGGCGGCTTGCATAGTCGGCACGAATGGGAATCGCGCGTTGCCGGTCCGGCGCCCGACTTGGCAATGCTGCGCGACGTGGTCGATCACAAGACCGCGTGGGGCAGGCTGCTGCGCTGTCCAATGATTGAAGACCGGCTGTTGCCGATATTTGCCACAAAGGTCAAGCGCATGGTGTGGGAGTTGCGTTTGCCGCAAGGCGACGAAGTCGAGTGTGTGCTGGACCTGGGTAATCTTGAATGCGGCGGCAAGAAAGTGGCGATCAGCGAAATCGAACTGGAGCTGAAGTCGGGCGACCCGACGCACCTGTTCGATTTTGCGCTCGCGCTGCAACAGGACATTCCGATGCAAATCGGCAATCTTAGCAAGGCAGACCGCGGCTATGCGCTGTTCGCGCCGCAGCCGCCTGCCGCCGTCAAGGCGACGCTCCTCAAATTGTCGAAGCGCATGACGATCGAGCAGGTGTTCCAGGCGATTGCCGCCAATTGCATGGCGCAGGTTCAGGCCAACGAAACCGGCGTCGCGCAAGAACACGATGTGGAGAACCTGCACCAAATGCGGGTCGGGCTGCGCCGGCTGCGCTCCGCGCTCGGATTGTTCAAGGACGTGCTGCAACCACCTGAGGATTTGCAGCAGGAACTGGGCTGGCTGGTCACGCAATTGGGCGCGGCGCGCGACTGGGATGTACTGGCCGGCTCGACCCTGCCTGCGGTCGCAGAAGCGGCCCCGGATGAGCCCCGGCTCGCCGAAGTTAAGCTTGCCGCGCAAAACAAGACCCATGAAATGCACGAAGCGACGTCGATCGCAGTCAGTTCTCCGCGCTACACCCGGCTGATCCTGTGTTTCACCCGCTGGGTGCAGGGCTGCGGCTGGCGCGACGCCATGTCGTTACAGAGTCAGAATCGCTTGACGGAAAATGTGACGAAGTTCGCCCGCAACACGCTGGTGTACGACCAACGCCGCCTGCTCAAGCGCGGCAGAAAGTTGCCTGGAGCGAATCCGGAAACGCGCCACCGGGTCCGCATCGCGGCAAAGAAAACGCGTTATGCCACCGAGTTTTTTCAATCGCTGTATTCCTCCAAACGGGTGCGTCCGTATGTGGAAGCGCTGTCGAACCTGCAGGACGAGCTCGGCTGGCTCAACGATGCGGCCGTAGCCGATCGTTTGTTGAAAGAATTGCAGGAAGGGCAGTCCCACCTGGAAGGGAGCGCCGGGTTTGTCCGGGGATATCTGGCGTCGCGTGTCAGAAACGATGACAAGAAAATCCGCAAGCTATGGAAGAAGTTCGCGCCGATGAAACTCCCCTGCTAACATGCGGTGCGGTGCGTTGCCGCGCCGCATGTACCGCAAACACTATTGCACACAGTCAAAACCCAATTTCTATAAGCTTGACCATCATGGAAGCCAGCACTCGCGCGATAGAACAGGCGGATGTCATGCTGCGGCATCACCTATATTCTGACATCAACGAAATTTAGGCATCGCTCACCAACGTAAACATACGACATCGACGACGCATGTTTACGCAATCGATTGGCACAGTCAAGGCCCTGGGGTGGTTAAAAAATTCGTTTTCTCGGTCACGCTATTTGCGCTGCTGTCGGGATCGACGCGCAGTAATCCGCCCAAGCCTGCATCAACATGGTCCGCTTCTCGATCAGTTCACCCCTGCGATATGCCGCCTCCACCTTGTCCGGAAGACTGTGCGCGAGCGCGTGCTCACAGACTTCACGGGGAAATGCGTTGGCCACTGATTCGGCGCACCAGTCCCGAAAGGTCGAACGGAAACCGTGGATGGTGATGTCGCGGCGACCCATGCGACGCAGGACCGCCGTCAGGCTCATGTCGGACAGTGCCTTGCCGTGCTGCCGGCCGGGAAATATCAGGTCGCCAAACCGCGGCATTGTGTTGAGCAGCGCCAACGCGGCGCCCGAGAGGGGAACCCGGTGTTCTCGTCCGGCCTTCATGCGTTCGCCCGGGATCACCCACAGCCTGGCAGCAAGATCAATCTCGGCCCACGTCGCCCCGCGTACTTCGTCTGAGCGGGTCGCCGTCAGGATCGCAAACTCGGCGGCACGCGCAGCAATGCCGGCCTGCTTGCGCAGGGCCGCCATGAAAGTGCCGGTTTCCTGCCACGGGAGGGCAGGGTGATGGACCACCCTGGCTACCCTGCCCGGATCGGCGAGGAGGTTTTCCAGATGCCCGCGCCATCGCGCCGGGTTGTCGCCCTGGCGGTACAGGCTCACCGTGGCCCAATCGAGAATGCTCTCTATGCGACCCCGAAGCCGGGTTGCCGTTTCTGTCTTGGTTTGCCAGATCGGGCCGAGAACCTTGACCACCAGCGCGGTGTCGACCGCAGCCACCGGCAGGGAACCGATGACCGGCGTGGCGTAGGTCGACAGCGTATTCTCCCACTGGCTGGCGTGCTTGGCGTTTTTCTAGCCGCTGCGGTGGGCGGCGATGTAGGCCGTTGCGCATTGGTCGAAGGTAATCATTTTCGCGCGCTCCAATGCGTCCGTCAGCTTGCCTGCCTCGCGCACTTCCAGCGGGTCTTTGCCGTCGAGCAGCAGCAAACGGGCTTGCTTCGCCTTCGCGCGCGCTTCGGAAAGGTTGACGGTATGCACCGCACCCAGGCCCATTTCGCGCTGTTTCCCTTCCCGGGTGAAGCGGAAAATCCAGCTCTTGGAGCCGGACTTGGATACCTGCAACCATAGTCCCGCACCATCGCCGTGGTAGCCTGGCTTGGTCATCTTAGTGATTGCCAATGGGCTGAGCTTGTTTACCAGACGCGCCATGGTCTACCCCCATATCTACCCACCTAATATATGTGGATTCTAATGTATTTGGATGGATCGTGCTGGACCGTCCTGGTCCATCCCCTCCTATGAGAGCATGGGTTTTTTGGTCACTGGTGGATCTTGCTGGACCCCTGAAAAGGGGACGCCCTTGCATCCACACAGAAAGAGTTGTCCGCCGGCCCCACCATCGGCGGCGTCAGCGAGCGCCGCGACATCGGCACAAACATCTGGACGCTTCATCTCGCGCGAAAAGAGCGCAATGGCCGGCACTTCGCTATGTTTCGGGTGAGCAGTTTTCAGGGGCGCAATGTCATTGATGTGCTGCGGCTATTGCATGACAGCATGGACCTGTAACGTCACCTGGCACCGACCGAAACCGACTAAGGCCTCGCGGCACCGCATCCGTCTCGGAATCCCGGCCCATCATAACGTCCCCAAAGAACCATCTCGGTCCCAGTAAAACATCACCGGCACAGCAAGGATGCCGGGCAGGTCCGGGCCCGAATAGCCTTCGGGGTCGCGGCAGGACCATGTGCGGCGGCGTAGAGGCAGTACGGGGTCGAGCTTTCGGCGACGTGATTATTTCGACAACGAGTCGCGCGCCAGAGCTTTTCTCCCGGCTCCCCGGTCAGCCGTGCTCGAATTATTGCGCTAACCGCGCCGCGCGAGGACGTCATCGCCGTCGTAGTCTTGCGTGCAAAGCCACCCAGGCATGCCATATCGTCGGTATCTCGCCAGATCCGGGAGCCTCTTCGGCGCAAAGGGATGAAACGATTCCTGACGCGAAGCGGTGCCGAAGGTAAGCTTGTCTTGCGGTGGCAGACTCAAAAGAGTTGGCAATAAAGTCGGCAAATATAAATTTAGAGATATTGGATGTTAGCGTAAAATATATAGGCAGATCAAACACTTATCGTCTACAATAATCGGAATAAAAGTCGGCAAAAATGTTCAATTCAATCCATCAATTCGAGCCGCTTATGCCATCGGTTCTGGCGCCGGCGCTGAACGAGAAAGCCGCTGACATTGTTCTGTTGTCTTCACGGCTTGCTGCGTCAGCGCATCCGACGGCACGTGCGGTCGTGCAGGAGTTGGTTCGATCGATGAATTCGTACTACAGCAATCGAATTGAAGGGCACGGTACTCACCCGCTCAATATTGAGCGGGCACTTCACCATGAATTTTCCGACCGACCTGACGTGGCTCAGCTGCAGCGCGTTGCCTTGGCCCACATCGACGCTGAACGCGAGCTTGAGAACCAGGTCAAGAACGGCGCGTCGCCAATGTCCACGAATTTCCTGTCAAGCGCCCACCGAGCGCTGTATTCGCGGCTCCAAGAAGAGGATCGCATTACAGAGGACGGGCGCATCGTCGTCCCTGGCGAGCTTCGCACCGAAGACGTTGATGTTGGGCGGCACATCCCGCCAACTGCTGAGTCTTTGCCATTATTTCTGCAACGTATGAACCAGGTCTATGACAAGTCCATGGGATGGGATTCGCTATTAATCGCCATCGCCTGTGCTCACCATCGCGCGGCTTGGGTTCACCCGTTCCTCGATGGTAACGGCCGGGCCATCCGGTTGCAGAGCCATTGCGCGCTATGGAAACTGTCGGAAGGCATGTGGTCACCAAGTCGAGGCCTTTCCAGGGGTGTCAAGGAATATTACGCAAGGCTGCACAACGCGGACATGCCACGTCGGGGCGACTTGGATGGAAGGGGAAATTTGACGACCGGCGGACTGGTGGAGTGGATCGATTTTTTCCTTGATATCTGCCTTGACCAGGTGGGATATATGAATCGCATGCTTGAGCTTGATGGCATGAAGCGCCGCATTGAGGCGCTCATCACATTTCGCGGCGCTCATGACAAG
>JANPCW010000017.1:0-2031 GCA_031431155.1 Janthinobacterium sp.
GCGCATGTGATCGGAACTGGTGCCATAACTCTCTTCGCCGCACAGGGTCACCATGCCGGCGTCCATCAGGTTGCCGAAAAATTTCCAGCCGGTCGGCGTTTCAAAGCACGGCACTCCAAGCGCCTCGGCCACCCGGTCGGCCGCACCCGAGGTCGGCATGGAACGGGCGATTCCCTTGATGCCGGCGCGATAGCCCGGCGCCAGCGTCGCATTGGCGGCCAGGATGGCCAGGCTGTCCGATGGCGTCACGTCGATACCGCGCCCGACGATCATGTTGCGATCGCCATCGCCATCCGAGGCGGCGCCGAAATCGGGCGCGTCCGGCCCATGCATGATCGCGATCAGCTGCGCGGCGTTGACCGGATTGGGGTCGGGATGGTGGCCGCCAAAGTCTTCCAGCGGCTCGCCATTGATCACGGTGCCGGGCGGCGCGCCCAGCATGCCTTCCAGGATCGCCGTCGCATACGGGCCGGAGACGGCGCACATGCCGTCGAAGCGCATCGTGAAGCCGCGCCCGAACATGGCCTTGATTGCCTCGAAATCGAACAGGCTTTGCATCAGTTCCGCGTAGTCCGAGACCGGATCGATCACCTCGATCAGGGTCTGTTCGATCTGCGTCAAGCCAATGCGGTCGAGCTCGATGGCGGGCGCGTCGCTGATGCGGTAGCCGGTGATGGTTTCGGTATGCTGGAAAATCGCCTCGGTGATGCCCGACGGCGCCGGCCCGCCGTTTTCGATGTTGTACTTGATGCCGAAGTCGCCGCTTGGGCCGCCCGGATTATGGCTGGCCGACAGCACGATGCCGCCAAACGCGGCATGCTTGCGGATCACGCAACTGACCGCCGGCGTGGACAGGATGCCGCCTCGGCCGACCAGGATCCGGCCGAAACCGTGTGCCGCCGCCATGCGCAGAATCGTCTGGATCGCGCTGCGGTTATGGAAGCGGCCGTCACCGCCCACCACCAGCGTGCGGCCCGTGCAATCGCCCACCGAGTCAAAAATGGCCTGGACAAAATTTTCAAGATAGCCAGGCTGCTGGAATACCGTCACCTTCTTGCGCAAGCCCGAGGTGCCGGGACGCTGGTCGGGAAACGCATGGGTCGCTATGGTCTGTATCGTCATGATGACTCCTGCTTTAGTTCGGAACAGGCATGACTATACGCTGCCGGGCTGGCGTTGGTCCGCGTGCGCGTGTGGGTGTTCTGAAGTGCGAGCGCGACCGGGTCCGACATAGGCGCAGTCTCAATCGAGGCCTCTTTCTGGCCGGCGCTGGCTGCTGCTCAAGGAAACCCCGGCGACAAGGATCGTGCTGGCGTCTGCGCCTCACTAGGAATTGACGAGCTCGTCCAAAAGCAGTGCACAACGAAGCATTCTGGAGCGCCAAGTTTGAACAGGCGGCGCTCTGGTTATTTGCGCGTGATACCGACTCGCCCAAATTTAACGTACCTTGACGATGGCCCACATCCCATCGAGGAAGTGCGGACGCACATTGCAGATCACCAGATAGTCCCCGGTATCCGGGAACGACACCGACTCCACCCGGTTCGATGCATTGGCCGGCTCTGCCTTCGCCGGCGTGCCTGGAGGCGGGCCGCCCGCGGGAGCAATGCCTACGTAAAACGCATGCCCTAAGTCAAAATTAATGAACAGCGAGGTCGCCGGCGGCAAGGCGATGTGGGCCGGCGTGACACCCGGAAAATAAATGATCGGCTGGTGGAAGCCGGCCACGACAAAATTCACTACACCGTTCTTGCGGACCCTGATCTCGCGCGGCAGTATATGGTGGTTGGCGGCGTTGCCCGGTCTGGCGGTGTTCAGCCCCGCGCCGAACGAGACCGTCACGCTGGAGCGGGCGTCGTCATCGTTGCGGTCGTGTCCATGATCGTGGCCATCTTGGGCCCATGCGAGAATAGGCGCCATGCCAAATGAAGCGGCGGCCAACATCAACCCTGTCGTAATCATGCGGCGATCCATTGCGTTCTCCTTGAGTTTGCTTGAGTGTGGCGGGACCAAACCCCAACGACACGTTCG
>JANPCW010000018.1:0-3470 GCA_031431155.1 Janthinobacterium sp.
GCCGCTTGAGCAGCGGCGTCAGGGTGCCCGAATCGAGAAACAGGCGGGCCCCGATGTCTTTGACCAGGATCGCGTCCTGCTCCCACAACACCAGCATGACCAGGTATTGCGGATAGGTCAAACCGAGCCGGTCGAGCATCGGCTTGTAGGTCTTGGTCATGGCGTGCGAGGCCGAATACAGCGCGAAGCAGAGCTGGTTCTCCAGTGCCAGCATGTTAACGCCGCTCGCCAGTTCCTGTTTCGGCTTCTCGCTCATTCGGTCACCGGCACCGTGTAATTGAGTGCCAGGCGTCCGCCGTCAACATACATGGTCTGGCCGGTCATGTAGGAAGCGTCGTCGCTGGCCAAAAAAGCTGCCACCGAGGCGATTTCTTCCGGTTCGCCGCAGCGCCCGGCCGGGGTGCGCGAGAGGATCGTGTGGCGCGCTTCCGGGCTGGCCAGCACCGCCTTCTTGGCCAGTTCGGTCAGGATGGTGCCGGGGCCGATGCCGTTGACGCGGATTCCGTACGGTGCCAAATTGAGCGACATCACTTTGGTTAGTTGGTTGACGCCACCCTTGGACACCACATATGGCACCTGGTTCGGGATCGCCAGTTCGGCATTGACGCTCGACATATTGATGATGCAGCCGCTTTGTTGTTTGACCATGACGCGCGCGGCCGCCTGGCCGCACAGGAACATCGATTTCAAATTGATGCGCAGCACGCGGTCGAAATCATCCTCGGTCAGATCTAAAAAGTCTGCGGCGTGCGTCACGCCCGCGTTATTGATCAGGATATCGATACGCCCAAAGGCTGCCAGGGTTGCAGCGATCAGTGCGTCAACGTCGGCCTTCTGGCTGACATCGGCGGCGAAAAACTGCGCTGCCCCGCCCAGTTCCAAGGCTGCAATGGCACCTTCCGGCTTGATGTCAACCAGCATGACACGCGCACCCTCGCTCACAAGGCGCTGGGCGCATGCCAGGCCGATGCCTTGGGTTGCGCCGGTCACTATCGCTACTTTTTGGGCCAATTTCATGCTGTGGTTCCATCCTGTGGGTTGTTGGTATGTTCGTTGCTAGTTTGCGCGGGCACTTGCCGGGCAGGGGGCGCCCGCCCGGGTCAACCCATAGGCGAATTTTAACCAGCTAGATGGCCGGGCCTTTCTTTTTTTTACGGACGCTGTGCGACTACAAAATGATCGGCTCGTTGGGCAGTTGATTCGGTTGCACTGAACTGTCGGGGAAGTGCTGGCGCAGCAGCTCATTGAGTTTGGCGATAGCGCCGAGGGTGCTCTCATGAAACGCTCCGCGCGCGAATCCCTGTGTCATCGTTTGGCAAATTGTTTGCCACTGTTCACTGGAAATTAGGCGGTTCACATTTCGATCTGCAACGATCTCGACCTCGTGGTCAGCCAGGTTGATATAAATAAGCACGCCGCAGTTTGCTTCGGTATCCCAGACACCATATTCGGAGAATAACGCGAGCGCGCGCTGGCGCGTCGTGATGTCTTGCAAGATCGATGGGGCGTCCAGTGACGCTTCCACGATCAGCCTTAGCTCTGCGCTATGGGTCTGTTCGCCTTGTGCAATGGCCGCTTCGATCGCCGCCAAGGTTGGCGGCGGGAACGCGCGCCGGCCGACCGCCGCCGTGCTTCGCCAGTGTCGAAGGACGCGCTTGCAGCGCGCGGAGAAGGGAGAAAGTGGCATCGTCGTCGATTGTGTCATTACCAGTTACCCGATGCGCCGCCGCCGTCGAAGCCGCCGCCGCCGCCAGAAAAGCCGCCTCCACCGCCGCCACCAAAGCCGCCGCCGCCGAAGCCGCCACGGTGTCCCAAGGCGTTGCCGAGGGCGGCACCTAGTATCACCCCGCTGGCGCCGCTTCCCCACCCGCTACGGCTCAGCCCATGCCGCCCGCGCGAGCGGAACAGAGTGGCAAGAGCCAGCGCACCGAACAATAGAAATGGCCACCACGAGCTGCCATTATTCGCCGCCCCCGCCCCAGCCTTTCTCTGCTGCGCTGCAGGAAACTGCTCCTGGTTGAGCAAGCCGGCGATGGCGCCGATTCCCGCCACCAACCCGCCGTAGTAGTCATTCTGACGGAAGTGCGGCGCAATCACATCTTGCAAAATCCGTTTCGACTGGGCATCTGTCAGCACGCCCTGAACGCCGCGTCCGGCTTCAATCCGCAGCCGCTTAAGCGCTGGCGGATTGTCCTTGGCCACGATCAGCAGCACGCCGTCGTCGACACCCTTGCGCCCGACCTTCCACGCATCGGCGACGCGGATACTGTATTGCTCGATGACTTCAGGTGCCGTCGTGTTTATCAGCAACACACCAATCTGGCTGCCGGTTTTGCTCTCGTAGTCGGTCAGCACTGCCTCCAACCGATCTCGCTGTGCTGGTTCGAGTATCCCAGCCGAGTCTGTGACCCGCGCCGTCAAAGGCGGAATTGGCGCCAGCCCCTGCGCATGGACAGCACTGACCGCGGCAACCATAATGCACGCGAATGTGATGCTCGCCAGACGGCGCAGCAGGCTCATGGTGTCTACTTACCGAAATTGACGGCTGGCGCGGTTGAAATGGCTTTTTCGTTCTCGACCGTGAAGGTCGGCTTGGCCGCATAGCCGAACATCATCGCCGTCAAATTGGTGGGGAAGCTGCGCGCCAGAACATTGTAGTCCTGGACCGTCACAATATAGCGTTGGCGCGCCACCGTGATCCGGTTTTCCGTGCCTTCCAGCTGCGACTGCAAATCGCGAAAACTGGTGTCGGCTTTCAGGTCTGGATACTTCTCGGAAACGACCATCAGGCGCGACAGGGCCGACGACAATTCGCCCTGAACTTGCTGGAATTTCTGGAATGCGGCAGGGTTGTTCAATACTTCCGGCGTAATCTGGAAACTGGTCGCTGCAGCGCGGGCCCGCGTGACCGATTCGAGCGTTTCGCGTTCGTGCGCGGCATACCCTTTAACCGTATTGACCAGATTCGGAATCAGATCGGCGCGCCGCTGGTACTGGTTGACAACTTCGCCCCAGGCCGCTTTGATCGCTTCATCCTTGGTCTGAAACTGGTTGTAGCCGCAGGCCGATAACGTCGATGCGATCGCACCGAGAGTGAGCATCAGACGCAACCAACGTCCCAAACCATATATTGTTGTCATGATGATTCCCATTCGTAAGCGATTGTTGTCGAATGGTTAAAATATACCCCAAGTGGCAAAAAATTGCGTTTTTCAAGCGTGCGCGGCACCGATCGGAGCGTTGATCGGACGCGGTACAATGCCGGGTTTGCAACCAAGAAGGGCGCGTCGTGAATTTCATCAACAAGCTATCGGCCGCGTGGACGGTAAACAATTCCTTGCTGTGCGTCGGGCTCGATCCGGATCTGGCCAAATTGCCAACCCATTTGCAATGTGAACCGGATGGAATTTTCAGATTTTGCAAGGCGATCATCGATGCCACCGCCGACTTTGCATGCGCATTCAAACCGC
>JANPCW010000019.1:0-2168 GCA_031431155.1 Janthinobacterium sp.
GGCGGCTGCACCTTTTGCTCGATCACCGAGCATGAAGGGCGCATCATCCAAAGCCGCTCCGAGCCGTCGATCCTGCGCGAAATCGAGCACATCCGCGACAAGACCAAGGGCTTTACCGGCACCATATCGGATTTGGGCGGCCCGACCGCGAATATGTACCGGCTGGCCTGCAAGGACAAGGCGATCGAGGAATCGTGCCGCCGCCCGTCGTGCGTCTACCCAAGCATCTGCGTGAATTTGGGCACCGATCACAGCAAGCTGATCTCACTGTACCGCAAGGCGCGCGCGGTGCCGGGCATCAAGAAGGTGTTGATCAGTTCCGGCCTGCGCTACGACCTGGCCGTGCGCTCGCCCGAGTACGTGAAAGAATTGGTCACGCACCACGTGGGCGGCTTGCTCAAGATCGCACCCGAGCATACCGAAGAAGGCACCCTCAACAAGATGATGAAGCCTGGCATCGGGGCCTACGACGAGTTCAAGGAAATGTTCGACCGCTTCTCGCTGGAGGCCGGCAAGAAGCAGTATTTGATTCCCTACTTCATCGCGGCCCACCCCGGCACCACCGACCAAGACATGATGAATCTGGCGCTCTGGCTCAAGAAGAACAACTTCAAGCTCGACCAGGTGCAAACCTTCATGCCCACGCCGATGGCGATGGCCACCACGATGTACCACAGCCGCAAGAATCCATTGCACAAGGTGACGGCCGAGTCGGAAGTGGTTGAGACCGCACGCAGCGGCAAGATCCGGCGCATGCACAAGGCGTTCCTGCGCTACCAGGACCCGGCCAACTGGCCGATCCTGCGCGAGGCGCTGCAAAACATGGGGCGGTCCGATTTGATCGGCAACGGCGACAAGCACCTGGTGCCGGCCTGGCAGGCGTCTGAAGTGGGCGGCCTGGCTGCCGGCGAGCGGCGGCGCGAAACCTCCGGTGCCGGCACGCCCGACAAATTCAAGCCTGCGCCGAAGAGCCGGGTCGCGCACAGCGGCGCGGCACCGGCGCCGCGAGTGGCAGCGTCGGGGGGCAAGATTCGTCCATCGATTCTCTCGACCATCAAGGTCAAGGCCAAACCGGCCGCCGGCGGTTCGCTGGGCGGCAAGCCGCAGCGCAATGCCGCAGCCCGTCCCGGCCGCAAATAAGCACGAAGCGGGTAGCGCGTAGGGCGGAAAAGCAGAGCGCCTTCCGCCGCCTGCGATACCGCGACCGCCGTTAGGGCGTAGCTGAGTCCAGATCGAGCGTGCGCCGCACTGGCACCAGCGGATCGAGATGGCTAGTGAGCACGATGCAGGCGCGTTCCAGCCGGGCCGGATCGGACAATTGTCGGCGCAGGTAGTCCATCGCGCCAGCATCCAGGCCGTTGAACGGCTCATCGATGAGCAGCAAACGCACCGGCAAGGTCAGTGCCAGCGCCAATTGCACTTTCTTGTGCTGCCCCAGCGACAAGGTGGCGAGGGACTGGTGCAAGGTCGGCGTCAGCCCGAACGCGTTGAGCTGGACAGTGAGCATGGCTGGATCGGCGCCCGGGTATAGCGCCAGATGCAAGTCCAGAAACTCCTGCACGGTCAGCCACGGCAGTTGCGGCAAGTCGCCACCGCACATGAAACTGTGCAGGCGGTAGGCCAACGGCATGCGCGCGCTGTCGATGCCGGCCATTAGGATCGTGCCAGCGTGCGGCGTTAGACCGCCGGCGAGCAGCTTGAGCAGCGTGGTCTTGCCGGCCCCGTTTGCACCGCGCAGCCAGCTGATCCCGGGTTCGAGCGTGAGCGAAAATCGCTCAAACAACGCGCGGGTCTCGAATCGAAAGCACAATCCTTGCACCTGCAACTGCGGCGTCATTTCCATAGTTCACTTCCGATTGCAACGAGTACGACGATCGATAGCATGACTTGCGTCACACGGCCGCGCGGATCGATCCGGGGCAGGGCAACAATGGCAAGCTGGGTCAGCCCTGCGACGCTGAGATAGACGAGCAACGCGGTAGGGCTCAGCTTACTTTGGTTAACCTGCCCCATCACCGCAAGCATGCACAGCACGAACCCTGCCGGCAGCAGGCTGAAAGCCCTGGCGAACACTTTCAAGCGACGCGGCGCGATCGGCCATGCGGCCAACACGGGCCGCAGAAATTCAAGCTGCTCGCGCACCGCCTTGTCGCCGCGGTCCGTCATCA
>JANPCW010000020.1:0-7282 GCA_031431155.1 Janthinobacterium sp.
TTTTCCTGCGTCGCCAGTGCCGCCACTTGCAGCACGAACTTGGTCGACGAGTTGCAAGCAAGATTGAAAGAGGCGGGGATCAATTCGTATACCCAGCACGTGCCGAGCAAGGCCGGTGCGCGCATCCGGATTCGCGTGGGCCCGTTTGGCAGCAAGGATGAAGCCGAAAAGATGCGGGTCAAATTGACCAAATTGGGACTCAACGGCGCGCTGGTACCGGCTTGATGCCTGCTGTCGCCGCACACGGAGTTGGCCTGGCGTGACGATGTTCGATTATCTCGTGCTGTTCGTGCTGATTTCTTCGATCGTCATCAGCACGCTGCGTGGCCTGGTCAGCGAAATGCTGTCGCTGCTGGGCTGGGTTGCGGCCTTTGTCGTTGCCAACGCCTTCGGTGCGCGCCTGGCCGCACTGCTGCCGGACATGGTGCCGGGCGAGGCGGTGCGCCTGATGGTCGCCTTCGTGGCCCTGTTCATCGGGGTGCGAATATTGATGGGCCTGCTCACGCTTGCGATCGACGCCATGCTCACGGCCAGCGGCCTGTCCTTGGCCGATCGGGGCCTAGGCGGCTTGTTCGGGCTGGCGCGCGGGATCGTCATCGTGTTGGCCGCCGTCATGGTGTGCGGGATGACCGCGATTCCGCAACAGGCTTTTTGGAAGGATGCGCTACTGAGCCCGCTGGCCGAAAGCGGCGCGCGCACCGTCAAGCCCTTCCTGCCGGCTGCCCTTGCGCAGCACGTGCAATTTTGAATTCTTTTAAAAATCACTAGCAACCGTTTAGGAGCACCCCATGTGTGGCATCGTCGGCGTCGTTTCGCATAACCCTGTCAATCAACTTCTGTACGACGCCTTGCTGCTGCTGCAGCACCGCGGCCAGGATGCGGCGGGTATAGCGACCAATCACAGCAGCATGTTTTCCATGCACAAGGCCAATGGCCTGGTGCGTGACGTTTTCCGCACCCGCAATATGCGTACCCTGCAAGGCAATTCGGGGATCGGCCACGTGCGCTATCCAACCGCCGGTTCGGCCAGCGAGGAAGAGGCGCAGCCGTTCTACGTTAATGCCCCGTTCGGCATCACGCTGGCGCACAACGGCAACCTGACCAACTGGGAACAACTCAAAGACCAGATGTTCAAGATCGACCGGCGCCACATCAATACCGATTCCGATTCCGAGGTCTTGCTCAACGTGCTGGCGCACGAGATTCAGGAAGCGACCACCGGCTTGTCGCTCGACCCGGCGGCCGTGTTCAAGGCGGTGGGCGTGTTGCACCGCCGGGTGCGCGGCGCGTATGCGGCCGTGGCGCAAATCGCTGGCCTCGGCTTGCTCGGCTTTCGCGATCCGTACGGCATCCGCCCGTTGTGCATTGGCGTGAACGATACTGACGCGCGCAGCGAGTACATGATTGCCAGCGAATCGGTGGCGCTCGAAGGCACCGGGTTTCGCTTCCTGCGCGACATCGCGCCGGGCGAGGCGGTGTTTATCGACCTCGACGGCCAGTTGCACAGCCAGCAATGTGCCGATAGTCCGAGCTTGAATCCGTGCGCGTTTGAATATGTCTACCTGGCGCGTCCCGATTCGATCCTGGACGGCGCGTCGGTGTATGCGACCCGCCTTAAAATGGGCGAGTACCTGGCCGACAAGATCAAGCGCGAATTCCCGCGCGGTGAAATCGATGTCGTGATGCCGATTCCCGATTCCTCGCGCCCGGCTGCGATCCAGCTGGCGCTGAAACTGAATCTCGAATACCGCGAAGGCTTCATCAAGAACCGCTACATCGGGCGCACCTTTCTGATGCCAGGGCAGGGCATCCGCCAAAAGTCGGTGCGCCAGAAGCTGAACGCGATCGGCTCCGAATTCAAGGGCAAGACCGTGCTGCTGGTGGACGACTCGATCGTGCGCGGCACCACCAGCCGGGAGATCGTGCAGATGGCGCGCGAAGCGGGCGCCAAGCGCGTCATTTTCGCCTCGGCCGCGCCGCCGGTGCTGTTCCCGAACGTGTACGGTATCGACATGCCGACCCGCGAGGAATTGATTGCTTATGGACGCAGCAATGAAGAAGTGTGCCGCGAAATCACGGCCGACGCGCTGGTGTACCAGGACATCGATGCGCTCAAGCGCTCGATTTCGGACGTGAACCCGGCCTTGCAAAACTTCGAGGCATCTTGCTTCGACGGCATCTACGTCACCGGCGACGTGTCGCAAGCTTACCTGGACCGCCTTGAATATGCGCGCCATAATCCCAAAAATGCGGCGCCCGACGACGCGGCCCGTTCGCAGCTGAACCTCAACCTGGCGCCGGCCGAATAGAGCCATCATGAGCGAGCAGAAGCACTACGGTTTCACGACCACGATCTTGCACAGCGACCGGCAAAAGCCGATCGAACACGGCTCGCTGCACCGCCCGGTGCATCATTCGGTCGCGTTCGGGTATGCCGACGCGCGCCAGCTGGCTTCCGTGTTTCAGGGCAAGGAACCGGGCTATCGCTATGGTCGTCAAGGCAACCCGACCATTGCCGCGCTCGAAGACAAGCTCACCAAGATGGAAGACGGTGTTGCCACGCTGTGCTTCGCCACCGGCATGGGTGCTATCGGGGCCATCTTCCAGGCCTTGCTGCGCGCGGGCGACCATGTGGTGTCGTCCGCTTTCCTGTTCGGTAACACCAACAGCCTGTGGCAAACGGTGGCGGGTCAAGGCGTGGGCGTGGCGTTCGTGGATGCCACCGACGTGGCCCTTGTGGCTGCGGCAATCACGCCCGAAACGCGGATCGTGTTCGTGGAAACGGTCGCCAATCCGCGCACCCAGGTGGCGGACTTGAAGCGCATCGGGCAGCTGTGCCAGGAGCGCGGCATTTTATACGTAGTCGACAATACGATGACGACCCCGTATGCGTTCCGGCCGAAATCGGTCGGCGCCGGCCTGGTGGTCAATTCTCTGACCAAGTCGATCGGCGGCCACGGCAACGCGCTGGGCGGCAGCCTGACCGATACCGGGTGCTACGACTGGACCCGGTTCCCCAATATTGCTGCTAATTACAAGCGCAATCCGGCACCGCAATGGGGCATGGCGCAGCTGCGGGCCAAGGGCTTGCGCGATTTCGGCGCGGCCCTGGGGCCCGACGCGGCGCACCAGATCGCGGTCGGGGCCGAAACGCTGGCGCTGCGCACCGAACGCGCCAGTGCCAATGCGCTGGCGCTGGCGCAGATGCTGGAAGCCAACCCGCGGGTCGCGGCCGTGCATTATCCGGGCCTGCCATCGCACCCGCAGCATGGAATCGCCAGCGCGTTGTTCCGCTGCTACGGTTACATGTTCAGCTTCGAGCTCGCGGACGGGATCGATTGCTTCGACTTCCTGAATCGGCTCAAACTGGGCATTAGCGCCAGCAACCTCGGCGATACGCGCACGCTGGTGATCCCGGTGGCGCACACGATCTTCTTCGAGATGGGCGCCGAGCGGCGCGCCAGCATGGGCATCGCCGAATCGCTGATCCGGGTCTCGGTCGGGATTGAAGACACGGCCGATTTGCTCGACGACTTCCGCTGCGCGCTGGCCGGCGCTTAGGGCTTGATCGGCCGGCGCGATGCCGGCGACGCATGACGCGGCGCCGGCGATGCGCCTAGAAGCTGTAGCGCGCAGTCAACTGCAGCGAACGCGGCGCGCCAGGCAGGTTCAGGTTTTTGCTGCTGCCGTGTCCCGCAACAATGTATTTGCGGTCAAAGACATTCATCAGGTTCAATTGCAGATCCAGCCCAGCAACCCGGTAGTAAGCCATCGCGTCGGCCGTCACGTAGTTCGGCAATGTGACGGTATTGCCCGGATTGGCAAAGCGATCCCCGACGTAGTTCACCCCGGCGCCAGCGCCAAAGCCGCGTCCCAGTGCTTTGGTGAGCCACAGGTTGGCGCTGTGGACCGAGGTCAGCGTGGCGCGCTTGCCTTGGATCAACTGGCCATCGTCCTTTGCGATCGACGATGTGATGCGCGCATCGAGGTAGGAATAGCCTGACCAGACTTGCCAGCCGTGCGACAAGTCGCCGGTAAAGGTCAGTTCCAGGCCATTGGTGCGCTGCACGCCGATCGGGATCAACTGATTGGTGACCGGGTCGCTCGCCTTGATATTGGTGCGCTCTAACTGAAACAACGATGCCGTGGCGGATGCGCGGCCGTCGAGGAAGTCGAGCTTGGCACCGATTTCCTTGTTCGTGGTGCGCTCCGGTGCAATCTGTGCATTGTTCGCCGCCAGCGGGAAGCTTTCGCCCGAGGGCTGGAACGATTTGCTGAACGACGCGTAATAAGACTGATCCTGGGTCGGCTGATACACCAGGCCGGCACGCGGGCTCCAGGCGCGATCGGTACGGTCCAGGTTGGATTGCCCGGCGCGCCGCTCCTGCGTCTCTTGCCCGAACTTGTCATAACGCACGCCTGCCAGCGCCTTCCAGCGCGCCGACAGCGTGACCAGGTCTTGCGCATAGACGCTGGCCACGCTTAACACCCCGAGATTGTCGCTCGAGGGCGCCGTGCTGACCGTAAAAGGCAGCGGCGGCGCAATGGGATTGAACAGCGACACCGTCGCGATATTGTTCTTGGTGCGGAACACCTGGTCCTTGTTCTGCTTGCCGATCTCTACGCCGTACAGCAACTGATGCGGCATGCCGGCCAGCGTGGTTTTCTGGACCAGTTCAGTCTGGTTGAAATAGCCGTCTTCCTCGCGCTGCACATGGCTGCGATTCAAGGACGCGGTCTGCGCCGTTTCATTGACCGAACCGACCAGCGTGTTGTTGCGCTCTAGCGAATAGTTGTAGCGGCGAAATGCATTGCGTACCGACCATGCGCTGTTAAAGCGATGATCCAAGGTGAATCCGAGCGCCCGCACGCGCGATTGCGTGTAATCGAAATCCTTGGCATTCGCGGCGCCGTAATACGTGCTGGCCGGCACATTGACCGGCAGCCCGCGAAAGGAGGGAACCCCGAAGTCGGTCACGCGCCGATCGGCCAGGTATTCGCCTTGAATCAACAGCTTGGTGTCTGCACCGAGCTTGGCGGACACGGACGGCGCCAGCGCTTCGCGTTTCAGGAATTGCTGGTCGCGATAGCTATCGGCACGTTCCAGCGCGCCGGTGAGCCGCCAAGCCAGGCCTGTGCCGCCATCGCTGCGCGCCACATCGAATTGGCCGCGGCGCTGGTGCCAGCTGCCGACCTGGGCGCTCACTTCAGTCTTGTCGACGCCAGGCTTTTTGCTGATGCGATTGATCAAGCCGCCGGAAGAGCCGCGCCCGTACAGCACGGATGCGGGCCCTTTGATCACTTCGACTTGTTCGATATTGGACAGATCGCGAAAGTACAGCGCATCGTCGCGCATGCCATCGACGAACTGATCAGCGATGGCGCTAAAGCCGCGGATCGTGACTTGATCGCGCTGGCCGTCGCCGTGCGACAGGCCGATGCCGGGCACCGACTTGAGCGCATCCTGCATCGAGCGCACGCCCTGGTCGCGCAAGATTTGCTGCGGGATCACGTTGATTGTTTGCGGAATATCGCGCAGCGGCGCCTCGATCTTGGTGCCGCTGACTGCCGTCGGCGGATTATAGGTCGGAGGCAGTTCCCGGCTACCGATCACCTTTACCTCGGGCAAGGTCGCGTCCGATTCTGCGGACGACGCCGTTTGTCCGAATACGGGGCTCGATAATTGTTGAATTGTCAGCGCGACCAACAGCGCCAGTTTGGTCTTTTTTATAGCCATGAATGCTCCCCTGTTATGAATAATTACCGGTGGCTGGCTACCGCGTCAAAAAGACTCTTGGCTGGCTATTGGATGAAGTGAATAGATATATCGTTGGCGTCGGCCCCGGGCCGTTCAATGTCGACAACTGCGCGGCGTCCATCGCGGCCAAGTTGCGCGGCGTCGCACACAGTCTGGAACCGGGATATTTAGGCCGTGAGAATCAGTTTGTTGAACTGAGTGAGGCGTAGTCGATAGATCCTGCCTTCGTGATCAATTTCCACCTCCTTCATTTTTTGAAACAACTCCTCACTTTTGATGCGTTTCGTCGCGCTGGCAGTCGTCTCGGCAGTCTGGCGATTGATGCCGGGCGATGTATTGCTTTGACTATTTCTGAACATTGGTTCCTCGTTTTTAAATGCGAATAATTCGTATTTAAATTATTGCTGATATGGACGGTAACGGCAAGCATTTTTTTGACGAGGCGGGGCGCTGTGAAGACTGGGCACGATGCTTCAGATGAAATGAACGAGGTGTTTGCCATGGAATTGAATTTATTGCGAATAATTCTCATTTAGATTATGATGGATTCGATGTCAGCAAGTTCCCATTCCAACGCCAGCCACCGCACCCATTCTCTGGGAGAGGCAGCCCGCCATCTTGATCCATAGCGGCTTCCAATCGAGGAGAATTGCATGAAAGAACTCATTATCTTGGCCCATGTGCCAACCGATTCCATCAACGACGGCTTTATCCCGGCGGCACAAGGGCTCGGTTTATCGGTCGTGTTGTTGACCGATCATGCCGATGCGCACCAGCACTACTTCAATCAAGCTGGACTTGCCGCTTACCCAAGCGAGATCATTGCATGCGATGTGTTTAATCCGCTCGCGGTGATGGGGGCGCTCACCTGTCGTAGGCAAGCGCCGGCGGCGATTTTTTCCAACAGCGATCATTTGCAAACGAGCACAGCCATCGTTGCCGATTATTTCGACCTGCCAGGTAAGAACTGGCATGTCACATACCGCGCAAAAAACAAGGCGGAAATGCGCGCCAGCCTGCGAAGCGGGGGGCGCGATGGGGTATGGCATGCCGTCGTTTGCGACCAGGCAGCGCTGGCGCAGGTGGCCGGCCAGGTACCGTTTCCCTGCATCGTCAAGCCTCGGGAAGGCGTCGCCAGTCAGCAGGTGAGCTTGAGTTGCGACCGTGCCCAGCTGGAGGCGCAATGTGCAGCCGTATGGGCCGGGCAGCCGGCTCTGCCATTGCTGCTGGAGGCATATATCGCAGGCCCGCTCTACACGCTGGAAACGCTCGGCGATGGCGAGCGGCTCTGCGTGCTCGGCGGTTTCCAGGTGAAATTGTCGGCGCCACCGTATTTTGTCGAACTCGAGGCAAGCTGGGGGACGGGATTGACGGCCGGGCAGGAAGCACAGGTGCTCGACATGATTCGCCGCTTCGGGGTCGGCTTTGGCGCGTGCCACACTGAATTCGTGATGACCGAACAAGGGCCGTCCCTGATCGAGATCAATTACCGCACGATCGGCGATTACCGCGAGTTCTTGCTGC
>JANPCW010000021.1:0-4079 GCA_031431155.1 Janthinobacterium sp.
GCAATGCGCTGCTGGGCAAAAAATGCTTCGCGCTGCGCATTGCCGCCGTAACCGGAACCGTAGGACCAGATTTCACGGGTTTCGGGGTAGTGCACGATGTACTTATTCGGATTGCAAGGCCATGCCACGTCTTTCTGGCCAGCGCGCAGCGGTGCGCCCACGGAATGCACGCAAGGGACGAACGCGCCATCCGCGCCCAGCACCTCATAGACGGCTTGGCCCATGCGCGTCATGATGCGCATATTGGCGGCGACGTAAGGCGAATCGGACAGTTCGACGCCAATGTGCGCGATCGGCGACCCCAGCGGGCCCATCGAGAACGGCACCACGTACATCGTGCGGCCAACCATACAGCCGTCAAACAAACCGTTCAGGGTGGCGCGCATGTCGGCGGGCGCCATCCAGTTGTTGGTCGGGCCGGCTTGCTCCTTGGTGTCCGAGCAGATGAAGGTGCGGTCTTCCACACGCGCCACGTCCGATGGGTCCGAACAAGCCAGGTAGGAATTGGGGCGGGTCGCCTGATTGAGTTTTTTCATGGTGCCGGCTGCCACCATGTCGGCGCACAGGCGATCGTATTCGGCCTGCGAACCATCGCACCAGTGGATCCGATCCGGCTTGGTCAGTGCCGCGATTTCCGCGACCCAGTTGATGAGTTTGCGGTGCTTGATGTAAGCTGGGACGTCCAGTGCGGCAACGCCACCCATAGCGGGTTGATTCATAGTGCCTCCAATGCCAAATAAAGAAATTTTGTCTTGTTGTAGCTTGCGCTGCGAACATCGTGTTGCGTGAACGCATGCATAAAATTCAAAAAATAGGGGCCGATTGTACACCTGTAAATATCGGTTTTGAACGCATGCACAGCAAGAATGTAGGAAAAATAGCCGACTAAAGTAGTAGGCTATTTGGCATTTCGATAAATCCGTTATTTCCCTACGAAATCATAATTAAAATCTGGTAACTTCCATGAAAATAGCAATTCTCGATGATTATCAAGATTGTACGCGCGATCTCGAAAGCTTTAAATTACTGGATGGGCACGACGTCAAGGTGTTTACGAATTCGGCCCGTGGGGTAGGCCAGCTTGCGATCCGCCTGGCGCCGTTCGAAGCGCTGGTATTGATCCGCGAACGTACCGTTTTCAGCCGCGCGTTGCTGGCCAAGCTGCCCAAGCTCAAGCTCATTTCGCAAACCGGGAAAGTCGGCGGCCACATCGATGTGTCCGCCGCCAGCGAGCACGGCATTGCGATTGCGGAAGGCGTGGGCGACCCGACCGCCCCGGCCGAACTGACCTGGGCCCTGATCATGGCGGCCCAGCGCAAGCTGGTGCCGTATGCCAACAACCTGAAGGATGGCCTGTGGCAAACGGTATCGACCACGCCACAATGGAATACGCTGGGAACGGTATTGAAGGGCAAGACACTGGCGCTGTGGGGTTATGGAAAGATCGGTCGCTTGATCGCCGGCTATGGCCGCGCATTCGGAATGAACATCCTAGTCTGGGGCAGTCAAGCGAGCCGGGACGCGGCCTTGCTAGACGGTCTCGCGGCGGCGGCATCGCGCGCCGAATTTTTCGAGCGGGCCGACGTGTTGACGCTGCATGTGCGTCTAAGCGACACAACGCGCGGCTTGATCACTGCCGAGGATCTGGCGCGGATGAAACCGCGCGCCTTGTTCGTCAATACCAGCCGCGCCGAACTGGTGGCGGACGGCGCGCTCGAAGCGGCCTTGCGGCTCGGCAGGCCGGGTGCGGCCGCGCTCGACGTTTTCAGCAGCGAACCGCTGGCGCCGGACGCGCCCTTGCTGCGAATGCCAAACGTGCTCGCAACGCCGCACCTCGGATTCGTTGAAAGGGATAGTTACGAATTGAATTTCCGTCATGCGTTCCAAAACGTCGTCAATTTTGCCAACGGCGAGCCGAGCAATATCCTCAACCGGGACTACCAGGCAAAGACGCGGTGAGCGCAAGGTGGCTGGTTCAGCGCAACGCGGGCACACCCGTCAAGTTAATCGTCGCTGTGGGCATCGCATGGGTGCGCGTCCATAAACCGGCCCAACCAGGTGGCCATGCCAGCGCAGGGCCGCTGTAAGGCGGCGTGCTTGCCCGCACTGCAATCACGGGCACCAGCGGCAGCTGCTGCGTGCAAGCGGCTGCTCGCTGCACGTCCAGGCTGTACATATAGCCGGGCAACAGTGCATCGCATACCTGTTTGAACCAGGCGGTATGGTCTTCATCCCGGCCCAGCGCCTGCGCCAGCCCTTGCGGATCGAACCTGGCCAGCGCATCGATCAGTTCCGAGGTGGAGGCGGCTGGCGCATCGCCCCAGCCCATCACCGGATTGACGTTATAATCGGCGCCCGAACCATACCAGCCTTCGCGCCACGGCCGCTGCATCCAGTTGCGCTGGCCCATGAACAAATGCCAGCGCCAATGCAGGCCCGACGGTTTCGGCCAGGAATACAGATAGAGTTTTTGATAGCCGGCGCCATGCAGTTCGCGCACCATCGCCATCAGCCGCCCATGCGGCATCCGGTCCGGCGGCGCGCGCCGGAACAGGATCGCCTCGCCATCGGCGTGCTGCACCTGGTCCGACGACAGATTCAAGTCCAGGGTGCGCGCTTCGCTGCCGAAGCGTGCCGAAATCCACCCCGTCAACAAATTGACCGACGTGATCACTCCGTAGCCGCGATAACGGTGAAAAATAATGGTGCCAGGTGCAAGCGCTTTCATGTTCATGATAAATAAGCGGATGAAGAAACTAGTGTACTCACGCAGCGCCAAATTTTCCAGTGCCGGGCGCGAGTTTCGACATCGTGCCCGCTTCACGTTATCATAAGATACTAATTTATAACCGTTGGCAACCGGAACCACTATGACCCTGCGCATCCTCGCCACTGGCGGCACATTTGACAAGCACTATGACCACCTCGCGGGCAAGCTCGATTTTGCTGACAGTCACTTGCCAGCCGCGATCCTGCGCTCGCGCATGACGGTGGGAGTCGAATTGGAACTGCTGCCTTTGCTCGACTCGCTCGACATGCAAGATGCTGACCGTGAGCGCGTGCTTGCATCCTGCCGCGCCGCCTCGGAATCAGCGATCGTCATCGTCCATGGCACCGATACCATGCGCGAAACCGCGGCAGTGCTGGGCACCGCGAAACTGGCCCAAACCATTGTCCTGACCGGCGCCATGGTGCCTTATGAGATCGCCAATTCGGACGCCCTGTTTAACCTGGGCTTGGCCTGCGGCGTCGCGCAGACCTTGCCAGCGGGCGTGTACGTGGCGATGAACGGCCAAGTGTTTGCGTGGGATAACGTGCAGAAAGATCGCGCCGCCGGCGTGTTCCGGCCGCTCTGACAAGCCCGGCGCCACGCGCTATCACTCCAATGACAGATAACAGATAACAGCACAGGAACCCACCATGACGCGTAGCATCCTCGACGACACCTTTATCCATCCAGCAATTCGCCAAACCATCGCCGACAAACATTCCGACATCGTGCAAGAGGTGCAGGCGGCCATCGCCCGCAATACGGTGGTGGTCGTCGGGATGGCGCAAAACCCCTTTCCGCGAAAGGCGCGCAAGGCGCTCGATGCGATCGGCACGCCGTACGAATATCTAGGGTATGGCGGCTATTTCAGCCAGTGGAGACGTCGCAACAGCCTCAAGATGTGGACCGGCTGGCCCACCTTCCCAATGGTGTTTGTCAAAGGCACGCTGGTGGGCGGGGCTGGCGAACTGCAGCGCCTGATCGATAGCGGGGAACTGTCGCGCATGATCGCCGACTGATCGATGAAACGTCAACCAAACGCAAACGGCAGCTGCGCGTAGTGCGCATGCTGCCGCCAACATCGGGATGCGTCTTCGCTGGGGGGCAGCGATGCGCTTATTGCCGCATTAGCGATTGCGCAGCATCTTTTCCACGTCAGAACGCAAACCCGACCATTCACGTCTCAATTGACGTTGTTCTTGCCGGGTGACGACACCATCCGCCTTGAAACGGGCTTCGTGGCGATTGATCTCGCGTTCCCTGCGGTTGAATCTGCTCGCTTCGCGTTCCGTGAGGCGACCATCGCGAA
>JANPCW010000022.1:0-3913 GCA_031431155.1 Janthinobacterium sp.
GCGCCATCGACTCGGCGAAGGCACCGGCGCCGGCCGCGCATTTCTCGTTGCCGGCGAAATCGACCACCTTGCCGTCGCTATTGGCCTTGATTCCGCGGCCTTCCTCGGCCCCGACATCGACTACGGTCTGGGCTGCCGGACACATGTAGACTGCGCCGCGCGCGCCGGCCGACACGTCGGTAATGTCGCTGTCGGCGAAGCGCACCTGCTTGCGCCCGGCGCCGGTCGAGATGATGCGGGTCACTTGCTCGCGCGTGATGCCCGCTTCGGCCATGCCGTCGGCCAGCGCCTTGTCGGCTGCCACATCCATGTCCAGTTCATCGGGGAACATCATGTGCTTGCCCTTGACGCCCCATTTCAGCTGCGGCGCATCCTTGATGTTCAGTTGCTCGAGAAACACCACCTTGATGGTGCGGGAACCCATGTCGATACCAGCGGTAATCATTGTTAATCCTCCTTAATGTGTTCAGGCGTGGATGAAATCGCGCTTGAGATTGAGCGTTTCCATGAAGGAATCGACCCGGTTCTGGGTGCGCCCGAGATCGAATTCGCGCTCATCGCCCATATTGCCTTCGTAGGTCATCACCGGGATCCCGGCCGATGCCAGTCCAAGCCGGTTTTCCATGATCCCCAGCGACAAGCCTTCGCAACCGCGGTTCAAGTGCAGCATCACGCCGTCGACGCCCCATTCCTTGACGATGGTCTTCATCATTTCCGTCTTCAGGCGCGGATCGTAGAAATGCTGCCATTGCGGCTTCGACAAATTCCAGTCGCAATAGAGCTTCATCGCCTGTTCGCGCGTGGTGATCTCGATACCTTGCTGCATCGGTGTGGTGCGCGGGCCCCAGCTGCCGTCCGGCTTGGTTTCCCAGATGCCTTCCAGCCCGAAGGTGTAGAGCGAGCCGATCGAGACCGCGCCATACTCTTCGAGGTAGCGGAACACTTTCAGGAAAGCCCAAGGCGGTTGGGTGTCGGACATCACACGGGCACGTTCGTTGGGCACGGCGGCGATGCCGCGCGCAACCCGGTCCTTGACTTCGTCGCGGCATTCTTCGTAGAAGTCGGCGCACCACTTCGATGACTTCGACAGCGTTGCCAGCACGTACAGCGAATACATGGTCTTTTCGTCGAGCGGCGCCGGTTTGGCCTTGTTCAGGCAGCAGATCTCGGCCCACAGCGAGGTCGAGCGCATCTCGTTCTTGACCGCTTCGATGAACAGCTCATCGTTGTACTTGCGGCCGGTGACCTTTTCCATCCACTCGATCGATTCGAGCCCCTGGTTGGTCACGTACATCAGGCGCTCTTCGGTCAAGTCCTTGTAGGGGCCGACCGAGACGTCGATGAACTTGACCGGCGTGTCCTCGAGCTTGGATGCATGCTGGTACCACTTGGCGTGCGAGCAGCAGATCTGGGTCTGGAAATTGAAGTCGGGCTTGGGGAACGGGCCGCCGAACAGGTACTTGTTCAGGTAGATCGAGCCCCAGTAGGTGCGCATGTAGGCGCACAGGTCGCGTGCAAAGCCGGCCGATTCGGCCGCGTTCTGGCATTCCTGGTTGAACTTCTTGTCGAGCGCGACCGCCGCGCCGTACGGCTCGCCGGTCAGCGAATAGACGTCGTTGCCGAGACCGGCCGGAATCGCGTCCAGCGCCCAGGCCGACCCGGACCAGCGGATACCGCCCGTTTCCTTGCAGCGCGCATAGTTCAGGTAATAGTTTTCGCGCAACTCTTTGGCCTTCTTCCAGCACTTGAGCGGCTCAGTTTGATATTTTGCCATTTGATCGGTACTCCTAGTAATGGGTTGCGCTTAGAACAACTCTTCTTCGCTCATCGTTTCGAGGAAAGCCTCGATGCGGATCCGGAACGGCCCGATCGGGTTGGTGATGTCGAATTCGAGGAACAGGGTCGGAATGCCGTTTTTCTCCAGGTGTTGCTTCAAGTCCGGATAATCGCCTTCGTGCGGATCGCAAAATTTCTGCTGCAGGAAAATCGCGGCGCGCGCGTTGTAGTCTTTGGCAAGCTTGAGCACATGGTCGAAGCGGGTGTGCAGCGGATAATCCTTGGTCGGGCAGGCCGGACGTTCGCAATAGCGGTCGGAGATGGTCGCGATCGGATCGTCCTGGATGCGCGCCTCGTTCCAGAAATTGCGGGTGCCCGAGCACTGGTCGTCGATCACGATGGTCGAACCGACCGCCTCGACCATCGCCATGAAGGAGACGTCGTCGTTCTCGGAACCGATGGTCATGAAGCGCACCCCTTCGATCCGGGTCTGCGGCTGGTTCGGCAGTTCGGCCAGCACCCGCTTCAATTCGCGGTTGTGCTCTTCCTTGTCGATGAACTGGGCCGTGATCGATGCATACAGGGCATCGACGCCGGTCACGCGCGGATTGGTTTCCTTGCGGTATTCGTAGAGTTCGTGCAGCAGGCGCCGGTTCTCGTTGACCAGTTCGGTCGAACGGCGCAGCTCGTCGTCCGTAATCGGCTTGCCGATCACGCCTTCCATGAAGGTGCGGAATTTCTTGACCTCGGAATAGTGCAGCAGCTTGGCGAACTTCGATTGCACTTCGTTGGGCATCGGCAGGTAGTAATCCCACTGCACCGTCGGCACATGTTCGCGCCACGAATTGAAGGTCTGGCGGTACTGGATGCACGACTGGGTCAGCGTCACGCCTTCGCAATAGCTGTAACGCCCGAGCAAGCCCTGCGCCAAGGAGTCGCGGCAGAACGGGCAGAACATGCCGAAGATATGCGGCTCGGTCACGTTTTGCGGCTCGTGCGCACCGAGCACCCGCACCGGCAGCATGCCGGCGGCGATCAAGACTTCTTCCGGGGTATAGGTGCACATGGTGGCAACAACCTGCCTGCCTGTTTTTTCTTTCCAGGCCCTGGCATAATCGTGGCGGTCTTCATACCATGACTTGAACTGATCGAATAATCCGCTCATAAAGGCGTCCTCTTGTCGGTAGGTGAGGGCTCTTGCCCGAATCATGCAATATTATGCACTTGCGTTACATGTGATGCATTATATTGCTGTTGATTGATTCTATGACGCAGGGATGCCTCTGTCAATGTAAAAATGAATTATTTTGCATATTTAGGTGCTCGGTATGCATTGATGTGCGTTTTTTAAACGGCTGATGCTGCTTCGTTCGGGGGCCGGAGCAGCCCAGTTTCGGGTGTGGGCTGCCGTAGGTATTGCGATTCGCGCCTGGTTAATTGGTCGGGCGAAACCGTGCGGTCGTCGGCAGGATTGGCTAGTTAGTCAAACGGTCGATGGAGAACGTCATCGCGTGTGAGGGGGATACGCTACACCGCTGCCAGGATCGCAGCGAGCGTGCCAGCCTGAGCGGGCCGTGATTCGAATTGGTGACATGATGCTCGCAATGACCAGTGCTGATCAGCCGCAGATGGATACCGGTCTGACGGGTGAAGCTATACCCGATTCGCCCAACGGCGTTTGACCAGATTCGCCATCGGCTAATCGGGTGGCACTCTCATGCTGTCAGGACTTCTTCACGCGTGATGTGCAGCCGGATTAGGGCGGGCATTTTATCCGCGTCAAAATGGCAATGCACGGCGTCTCTGACCTGCGCGCGCAAGATAGGAAAGTCGTCGGCCTCGGTCACAATGTCTACGCCGACTGCCCGTGCGAGGTATCCGCCTTCCGGTGCTTCTTCGACGATGAAGTGGATTTCGCTCATGGTTATCGTCCTTCAACGTCAACGGCGTCACACATAGTTAGCCGGCAGGTCGGCTTCTTGCAACATTACCTCATAGACGTCAAAGCTGCGCGGTAGTTCCACATGGGTCCTGACCGGCTGGGCAGGAACGAACCAAGTCAGTGGTCAGTGCCCATCCGGCATAAATTTCCGTGTTCTCATGAAATATCCGGGATCTCCTCCTGCGCGAGCCCGGT
>JANPCW010000023.1:0-4294 GCA_031431155.1 Janthinobacterium sp.
GCCGGCGGAATTGACCTCGCTCACGGCGCTCTTGTTTGCCGAGCTGTGCCAGCAGGCCAAGGTGCCGCCCGGTGTCGTCAATATCGTGACCGGCGACGGCCGCGTGGGCCAGGCCATCGTCAACCATCCGGGCATCGACAAGCTCGTCTTTACCGGTTCGACCGAAGTGGGCCGCATGATCCGGCGCGCCAGCGCCGGCAGCGGCAAGAAGCTGTCGCTTGAACTGGGCGGCAAGTCGCCTTTCATCGTGTTCGAGGATGCCGATCTGGACGCTGCGGTGGAAGGCCTGGTCGATTCGATCTGGTTCAACCAGGGGCAGGTTTGTTGCGCCGGCTCGCGCCTGCTGGTGCAGGAATCGATCGAACAGCGCTTTTACAAGAAGCTGCGCGCGCGCATGGAAAACCTGCGCCTTGGCTCGCCGCTGGACAAATCGATCGACATCGGCGCACTGGTCGATCCGGTGCAGCAGCAACGCATCGCCGGGCTGGTCGAAGCGGCGCGCGCCGAAGGCTGCACGATCTGGCAACCGGCCTGCGAATTGCCGGCCAACGGCTGCTACTACCCGCCAACCCTGATCACCGGCGCTTCCACCTCGGCCGCCGTGGCGCAAGCCGAAATCTTTGGCCCGGTGCTGGTGGCGATGAGTTTTCGAACCCCGGTGGAAGCGGTCCAACTGGCCAACAACACGGTGTACGGGCTGGTCGCCTGCGTGTGGACCGAGTCGATCAGCCTGGCGCTCGACATTGCGCCGCAAATCAAGGCTGGCGTGGTCTGGATCAACAGCGCGAACCAGTTCGACGCCTCGTGCGGTTTCGGCGGTTACCGCGAATCGGGCTTCGGGCGCGAAGGCGGGCGCGAGGGGATGCTGGAATATCTGACGCCCCTGGCCGAAGACGCCCGTCCCGCCGCACCATTGATCGAGGCCAAAGCCAAGGGCATGCCGGCAGCGCCGGCAGCGCAGGCCGCCAACCCGTTCGCGATCGACCGCACCGCCAAGCTGTACATCGGCGGCAAGCAGGTGCGCCCGGATAGCGCATACAGCCGCGCCATTGCCGGCGCCGACGGCGCATTCCTGGCCGACGTGGGCGAGGGCAACCGCAAGGATATTCGTAGCGCGGTTGAAGCCGCGCACAAGGCGTCCGGCTGGGCCAATGCCACCTCGCACAACCGGGCCCAAGTGCTGTATTACATTGCCGAAAACCTGGCGGCGCGGGCCGACGAATTCGCCGCCCGCATTGCTGCCATGACCGGCGCCACGGAACCGGAAAAAGAAGTACAGGCATCGATCGAGCGGCTGTTCTATTACGCCGCGTGGGCCGACAAGTATGACGGCCTGGCGCATCAGCCGCCGATGCACGGCATCACGGTGGCGTTGAACGAACCGATCGGCGTGATCGGGATCGTGTGCCCGAACGAGGCGCCTCTGATGGGATTTATCTCGCTGATCTCGCCGGCGCTGGCGCTGGGCAACCGGGTGGTGGCGGTGCCGTCGGAAGCGCATCCGCTATCCGCGCTCGATTTGTATCAAGTGTTCGACACCTCGGATCTGCCGGGCGGCGCGATCAATATCGTGACCGGCAGCGCCGACGAACTGGCCCGGACGCTGGCCAGCCATGCCGATATCGATGCCGTCTGGCGCCATGATGGTTCGGCGGCCGGCTGCGCCGAAGTCGAGCGGCTGTCAGCCGAATCGCTCAAGCGTACCTGGGTCGGCGGCGCACGCGGGCGCGACTGGTATAGCACGCGCCAGAGCGGCGGGCGGGCCGTGCTGGCGCACGCCAGCCAGGTCAAGAACATCTGGATTCCGTACGGAGTCTAAAACGGATTCGGGAAAAATAATGGCCTACCCAATAGCGGAGCAATGCATGTTTTTGACCCAAGAGATCATTCGCAACAAACGCGATGGCGCAGCCTTGAGTACGCAAGAGATCCAGTTCTTCGTACGCGGCATCACCGATGGTTCGGCCAGTGAGGGCCAGATCGCGGCACTCGCAATGGCGGTTTTCTTCAACGACATGAGTATGGACGAAAGAGTCGCGTTCACGCTGGCGATGCGCGATTCTGGCCAGGTGCTCGACTGGCGCTCATTGAACTTGCCAGGTCCGGTGCTGGACAAGCACTCGACCGGCGGCGTGGGCGATGTGGTCTCGCTGCTGTTGGGGCCGATGATTGCGGCCTGCGGCGGTTTCGTGCCGATGATCTCGGGCCGCGGCCTGGGCCACACCGGCGGCACGCTCGACAAGTTCGACGCGATTCCCGGCTACTGCACGGTGCCCGATGCCGAACTGTTCCGCACAGTGGTGCGTGAAGTGGGCGTGGCGATCATCGGTCAGACGGCGCAACTGGCGCCGGCCGACAAGCGTTTCTACAGCCTCCGCGACGTGACCGCGACGGTCGAATCGGTGGCGATGATCACCGGATCGATCCTGTCCAAAAAGCTTTCCGCCGGGCTGGACGCGCTGGTCATGGACGTCAAGGTGGGCAGCGGCGCATTCATGCCGACCTATGACAAATCGGTCGAGCTGGCCGAGAGCATCGTTGCCGTCGGCAACGGCGCCGGCATGCGCACCTCGGCCATCCTGACCGATATGAACCAGTCGCTGGCACCGTGCGCCGGCAACGCACTCGAAGTACGTTGCGCGATGGACTACCTGACCGGCGTTGCGCGCCCGGCGCGCCTGCATGAAGTGACCCTGGCCTTGTGCGCCGAAATGCTGGTGCTGGGCGGCCTGGCCGAGAGTGAAACGGTGGCGCGCGCCAAACTGATGGCTGCCCTCGATTCGGGGCAGGCCGCTGAGCGCTTCGCGCGCATGGTCGCGGCACTGGGCGGCCCGGCCGACCTGGTCGAGCGTCCCGGGCTGTACTTGGAGCAGGCGCCCATCATCATTGCCGTGCCGGCGCTGTCGGACGGCTATGCGGGCAGCTGCGATTGCCGCGGCCTGGGCCTGGCCGTGGTTGGACTGGGTGGCGGGCGGCGCCGTCCGAGCGATGCGATCGACTTCGCGGTTGGTCTGTCGGGGTTGGTGGGCCTGGGTGAGCCGATCGTCAAGGGTCAGCCGCTGGCGCTGGTGCATGCGCGCACCGAGGCGGCCGCGCAGCAAGCGGTGCGGGAAGTCCAGGCCGCGTATCACCTGAGCGACAGCACGCCACCAGTCAATCCGATCATATACCGCTCGATCCGTCCAATCCGTCCAATTTGTCCAACTGAGGGAACCCGATGAACCAGCAACAATTGATTGCCGAAGCGACCGCAGCCCGGCTGTGCGCTTACACGCCGTACTCGAAGTTTCAGGTCGGCGCTGCGCTGCTGTGTAACGACGGGCGCGTGTTCCGAGGCTGTAATGTGGAAAACGCATCCTACGGCTTGTGCAATTGCGCGGAGCGCACCGCATTCTTTAGCGCCGTCGCGCATGGCTACCAGCCGGGCGACTTTTCCGCGCTGGCGGTGATTGGCGCAACCGACGGGCCGATTGCCCCGTGCGGCGCATGCCGCCAGGTGATTTTGGAATTGGGCGGCAATGCGCTGCCGGTATGGTTGACCAATCTGAACGGCGACCTTCTTGAGACTACCGCCAGCGCGCAGTTGCCGCATGCCTTTGGCGGCGCCGACCTGGAACAGCGTCACGCGTCTTGAATAAGACGATCGACGTCCAGGCCGCGGTCGCGATCGCGGCGGCCGAGGCGATCGCGGCCAAAACCCAGGGCACCTTTGGCGTTGGCGGGGTCTTGCTGGACCAATACGGCAACGTCCTCAAGTCCCTGCAAAATAACGTGGTCCAGAACGGCTTGATTTTCGATCCGACCGCGCACGGCGAGCGCCAGTTGATCGACTGGTATTTTGCCGAGCGCGCCAGCGGCAGGGCGCTGCCGCAACCCGAAGACGTCATCATCGTCACGTCGCTCGACCCATGCGTCATGTGCGCCGGCGCGATCTTGACGGCAGGTTTCAACATGGTCGCCGCTGCCAGCGATACCGATGCCGGCATCAATTACGACAACAGCGCAACCTTCCCGTCGCTCCCGCCGGGGCTGCAGGCACGCGCCGCGGCCAGTTTTGCGTACCCGGCCGTGATCGGCTCATCGTGCTATGCCCGCGCCGGCGCGGGCGCCGCACCGAAGCCTTTCTTCATCGGGAAAACGATCACCGAACCGACCCAGGCCTTGTGCTCGCTGGTGTTCGAGGCGACCGCCAATGAAGTCAAGCAGTTGCTCAATGCCGATTTGGCGCAGGATCAGTTGAGGGATCCGGCCAGCCTGGCGCCCGATCACCCGATCGTGCGCCCGCTCACGGCGC
>JANPCW010000024.1:0-4783 GCA_031431155.1 Janthinobacterium sp.
CGCGGCCGTACGGGCCTTGAAGGTGCGGCGCGTCTCTTCGCTCATGATCAGGTCGACATAGCGCTGGCGGTACTTGGTTTCCTGGTCGGCCAGGCCGTGGAATTTGTCCGGCAGCGGACGCAGCGATTTGGTGATCAGGCGCAGGCTCGTTACCTTGACCGTCAATTCGTCGGTCTTGGTCTTGAACAGGGTGCCTTCGACCCCGAGGATGTCGCCCAGATCATAGTGGTGCAACGCTTCCATCGCGGCTGCCCCGGTCTTGTCGAGGGTGGCGTAGATTTGCATACGGCCATCGGCCCTGGGGCCGGAGGCGTCCTGCAAGGTGGCGAATGCGGCCTTCTTTCCGGCTTCGCGCTTGAGCATCATGCGCCCAGCCATGACGACTGCGATTTCCAGTTGCTCCAGCTCTTCGCGGGTCTTGTCGCCGTATTGCTGGTGTAGGTCAGCAGCGTTGTGTTGCGGGCGGAAGTCGTTCGGGAAGGCGATGCCCTGGGCCCGCAATGCGGCCAGCTTGGCACGCCGCTCGGCGATGATCTTGT
This sequence comes from Janthinobacterium sp., assembly GCA_031431155.1. Lineage (GTDB taxonomy): Bacteria > Pseudomonadota > Gammaproteobacteria > Burkholderiales > Burkholderiaceae_D > JANPCW01. Next base: position 540 of record JANPCW010000024.1, read on the forward strand.
TTTCGTCGGGTGCGCCTGCCTGGTCTTGGATTTCCGTTGTCATGGTCTGTTTGAAGTAGTTAATTAGTTAGTTGGTTGTTGGTTAGGCTGCCGGCAAAAAGCGCCGCGATCGACAGCGCGCTAAAGTCGGGCGCAATGCAGATCACGTTGTCGAATCCGGTAAACGCCTGTGCCGGCAGCGTGGTCGTGAGCGCCACCGCGCGCATGCCGGCGCGGCGTGCCGCTTCCACACCGAGCGGTGCATCTTCAAACACGATACAGTGTTCGGGGGCGACGCCGCAGCGCTCGGCCGCCATCAGGAACACGTCCGGCTCGGGCTTGCCGCGCTTGACGTCGGCGGCGCCGACGACGGCGTCGAAATGGCGCCGCAGGTCCAGGCCGTCCAGCGTGAAGCTGATGTTCGCGTCGGGGGCAGCAGTGGCTACGGCCAGCGCTATCTGCGCGCTTCTCGCGTTGGCGATCAGCGCATCGAAGCCGCCCACAGTCGCGCGGTGCGGTGCGTAGAGTGCTCGGTAGACGCCTTCTTTTTCCGTGTTCAGGCGGGCGTTCTCGGCGTCGCTCAAGTCGTCGCCCAGGTAGGCGCGCATGATCTCATGACCCTGGCGCCCGGCCGTACGCAAGAAAAATTCGCCTTCGTCGATCTCGTGGCCGCGCTTCTGGAAGAACGTGACCCATGACCTGGTGTGAAAAGCCATGTTGTCGACGATGGTGCCATCCATGTCGAAGATGAAGGCGCGCTTCGGGTTCGCCATCCTTAGACGCCCTGTTTCAACGAGGCCGAGATGAACTCGTCGATATCGCCGTCCAGCACGCCCTTGGTGTTGCCGGTCTCGAAACCGGTGCGCAAATCCTTGATGCGCGATTGATCGAGCACGTAGGAACGGATCTGGTGGCCCCAGCCGACGTCGGTTTTCGAGTCTTCCAGTTTTTGCTGCTCGGTCATGCGCTTGCGCAGCTCATGCTCGTACAGGCGCGCCTTGAGCATTTCCATCGCTTCGGCCCGGTTCCTGTGCTGGCTGCGGTCGTTCTGGCACTGCACCACGATACCGGTTGGCGCATGGGTCATGCGCACCGCGGAGTCGGTCTTGTTGATGTGCTGGCCGCCAGCGCCGGAGGCGCGGTAGGTATCGACCCGGATGTCGGCCGGATTGACGTCGATCTCGATCGAATCGTCCACTTCCGGATACACGAACAGGCTGCAAAACGAGGTGTGGCGCCCGTTTGCGGAGTCGAACGGCGACTTGCGCACGAGGCGGTGCACGCCCGTTTCGGTGCGCAGGTAGCCGTAGGCGTAATCGCCTTCGACCTTCAGGGTCGCGGTCTTGATGCCTGCAATTTCGCCGTCGGACTGTTCCAGGATGTCGACCTTGAAGCCCTTGCGTTCGCAATAGCGCAGGTATTGGCGCAGGATCATCGAGGCCCAGTCCTGGGCTTCGGTGCCGCCGGCGCCGGCCTGGATATCGATAAAGCAGTTGTTCGGGTCCATCGGATTGTTGAACATCCGGCGGAACTCCATGGCTTCGATGATCTTGCTGATCGCGTCGGCGTCGGCGCAGATCGCTTCTAGCGTGTCGTCGTCCTGCTCCTCGCGCGCCATCGCAAACAGGTCGTTCGCGTCGCCCAGGTCGGCGTTGGCCTTGGTCAGCGCAAAGACGATCGCTTCCAGCGCCTTTTTTTCCTTACCCAACTCCTGGGCCCGCTTGGGATCGTTCCAGACGGTCGGGTCTTCTAATTCTTCGTTGACTTGTTCTAGTTTCTCTGACTTGGTATCGAAGTCAAAGATACCTCCGAAGTTCGGCTTCGCGGATCGTCAGATCGGCAAGCAGGGCTGACAGGGAGTTGATGCGTTCGGCTTCCATAATCTTCTATTTTCTATGCTGAAATCAAACCTCGGATTATACCTGAGCCAACGGTCAAGCTTGCGGCATTCCCTACTTTTTGATCGGGCCAAGTCGGAAAACGCCAACACCGGGGCAATAATCTGGTAGCATAGCGCCCCTTTATTGCGTGAAGGGTCGACATGGCCATTGCTTGCGGCGTCGATTTTGGCACGTCAAATTCCACCGTGGGATGGGTGCGTCCAGGACAGTCGCCGATGCTTGCGCTGGAAGACGGCAAGGCGACCCTGCCATCGGTCGTTTTCTTTAACGCCGAGGACGAATCGGTCAGCTTCGGGCGCGCTGCGCTGGGCGCCTACCTGACCGGCTACGAGGGGCGTTTGATGCGTTCGCTCAAAAGCCTGCTCGGCACCAGCCTGATCGACGGCCAGACCGAAGTGGGCGGGCGGGCGCTGCCGTTTCGGCTGTTGCTGGCGCAATATATTGGCGAACTCAAGCGCCGGGCCGAACTGGCGGCGGGGCGTGAATTCACGTCGGCCGTGTTCGGGCGCCCTGTTTATTTCATCGATGATAGCCCGGCCGCCGACCATCTGGCCGAGCATACCTTGGCCGAGGTGGCGCGCGCAGTCGGCTTCAAGGACATCGCCTTCCAGTACGAACCGATCGCCGCCGCATTCGATTATGAATCCCAGATCGAGCGCGAGGAACTGGTGCTGATCGCCGACATCGGCGGCGGCACCTCGGACTTCTCGCTGGTGCGCCTGGCGCCCGAACGCGCCGCCATGTTCGAGCGGCGCGACGACATCTTGGCCACCGGCGGGGTGCATATTGGCGGCACCGATCTCGATAAATACCTGAGCCTGTCGGCGCTCATGCCTTTACTCGGCTACGGCACGCGCCTCAATAACAATAGCGAAGTGCCATCGAGCTATTACTTCAACCTGGCCACCTGGCACACCATCAACCTCGCTTACACCAAGAAAATTTGGGCCCAGCTGGCCGACGTGTGCCGCGACGCGCGCGAACCGGAAAAAATGGGGCGCCTGCAGACCCTAATCGACCAGCGCGCCGGACACTGGCTGGCCATGAAGGCGGAGGAGGGCAAGATCGCCCTGTCCGACGCTGGCTCGGTGCAGCTAGCCCTGGAACGCCTGGCGCCGGCCCAAAGCGTTACTTTGCAGCGCGATCAGTTCGACGGCGCCATCGGGCACCTGGTGACATCGATCGAGCAAACTGTGCTGAACCTGCTGCGCGATGCCGGGGTGGCGCCGGATGCGGTCGATACCGTCTTTTTCACAGGAGGATCTTCTGGCGTGCGCCTGTTGCGCCAAAAAATTGCGGCGCTGGTACCAGGCGCCAGACGGGTCGAAGGCGATTTGTTCGGTAGCATAGGCGCCGGTCTGGCGCTCGACGCAGTGCGCAAGTTTGGTTAAGATGCGGGACGCTAACGAGATCCGATGATGAATGTATTTGATAAACCGATCGTGATGATCGACTTTGAAACAACCGGCCTGTCGCCTGCCATGGGCGACCGCATCACCGAGGTCGCTGCGCTGCGCATCGTGGGTGGGCGGGTGGTCGAGCGTTATGTGTCGCTGATCAATTGCAACGTCAGGATTCCGGCCTTCATCACGTCGCTGACGGGCATCTCGCAGGCCATGGTCGACGGCGCGCCGCCCGTATCGCGGGTGGTTCCGGCGCTGCTCGATTTCATCGGCAGCGACGCTTTATCGGCCCACAATGCCAGCTTCGACGAGAAATTCCTGTGTGCCGAAAGCGCCCGCCTGGGATTGACGCCTGGGCACCAGGCACTGGTGTGCTCATTGAAACTCTCACGCAGGGTGTTTCCCGGAATGGCCAGCTATAAATTGGGTCAGTTATCTGGCCAGCTCGGGATTCGGTTCAGGAGCGCGGCGCACAGGGCCGAGTCCGATGCGGAGGTTGCGGCACTGGTCTTGGTGCATATCGGCCGCCATCTCGGCAACACCTATGGCATCGGACGGGTTGACCCGAGTCTATTGGTGTCGTTGAACCGCCTGAGTGCCGCCAAGGTGCCAGAGTTCTTGAAGAAACATGCACTGGCCGGTGCTCCGACTGCTTGAGACGTGCTTGAGACGGACGGTAACGCACAAAAAGTGCGCGGGTAAACCGTTCTCAGCATTACAATACTGCCATGCTAACTTACTCAGGCTCTCACCCGTCGTGATTTCCCGCCGCGCCGCCGCCCATGTCCTGCTTGCGCTTTTGCTGCTGTTGTCGCAGCAGATGGGCATGTCGCATGGCATGTCGCACTGGACGGGCAGGCTCAATGCGTCGCAGCACGCACAAAAACAAGCGGCTCAAAGCGAGCTGTCGTCTTCGCTTGCTCTTGCTCTCGACCAATGCGATCAGTGTCTGGCGTTTGCC
>JANPCW010000025.1:0-5800 GCA_031431155.1 Janthinobacterium sp.
AGCGCGGCGCGCTCAAAGCTACCCAGCCCGACGATCGCATCGAGTGCGGCGAGACCGCGGTAATCCATGGATGTCATTAGTTTTCCTAATCAATCTTTAAAATTATTCATTATACTAATGAACATCGCATCGGTATGCTAGCCTTTCTTTAGGAGGTTAGCCATGTGGGATGCTGCGTTTTTCAAGGGGATGGGGATGGGGGGCGGCCTGATCATTGCCATCGGCTCGCAAAACGCCTTCCTGCTCAAGCAGGGCTTGCAGCGAAAGCATGTCGCCCTATGCGCGCTCACGTGCATGGCTTGCGACATACTGTTAATCGGCCTCGGCGCAGGCAGCATGGGGCAGATAATCGGCGCGATGCCGCAGTTGCTCATGGCGATGCGCATTGGCGGGGCCTTGTTTTTGCTGGAGTATGGTCGGCGCGCGGCGCTATCGGCCTGGCGGCCTCCTGTCGTGCACGCGCTGGCCGGCGACAACGCGACCCTGTCGCGCGGCGCCGCCTTCACGATGGCGTTAATGCTTAGTCTAATGAACCCGCATGCCTGGCTCGATACGGTCGTTCTGCTTGGGTCGATCGGCGCCCAGCAAGCCGAGGGCGGCCACTCCAGGTTCGCTTTCGGGGCCATGGTAGCGTCGGTGCTATGGTTCGCCAGCCTTGGGCTCGGTGCGCGCCTGCTCGCTCCGCTGTTCGCCCGTCCCGTTGCTTGGCGCATATTGGACGGATTGATCGCACTCACCATGTTCAGCATCGCTTGCTCCCTCATCGTTTGAGAATGTGAACCGGCGTTCTGTCGAGCCGTTACACATAACCTTACACATAAGGTTCCCTTAAGGTTGCTCCCGCAAGATTGCGGCACGCTGTCAGCTTGATCGGCAGCTTGCCTAATCTTGGAGAGAGACCATGAAACAATATGTATTACCGCTCGCACTACTGGTTGGCAATGGGGCCTGGGCTATGAGTCCCCAGACCATGCTGCAAGGCTACGAAACATCGTCCGGCAAAGCATCGATCCAGCGCGGCGAGCAGTTTTTTATCGGCAAGCACGGGCGGGAATGGAGCTGTTCCAGCTGCCATACGGCCACTCCGAACAAGCCAAGCGAACACATTATTTCTGGAAAGAGCATCGAGCCGCTGGCGCCTTCGGCCAACGCGAACCGATTCACCGACCCGGCCAAATCTGAAAAATGGTTCAGGCGCAACTGCAAGGACGTTTTGTCCAGGGAATGCAGCGCGCAGGAAAAAGCCGATGTCATCGCCTGGCTACTGACCATCAAATAGGAGAAGATCATGCTGAAAAAATTCACGCAGTTGGTCGCGGCCTTATCCGTCGCGCTCGCCTCAACCCATGCCATGGCCGACAGTATCGGCATGCCGGGCAATATGCCAAAATCCTATGCCGAATGCGGCAGCTGCCATACCTCGTATGCACCCGCTCTGCTGCCTGCAAAGTCCTGGCTTAGTTTGATGGGTTCGCTCGGCAAACACTTCGGCACCGATGCCAGCATGGATCAAAAGTCGGCCGCCGAAATTTCAAGCTGGCTCAAGAACAACGCCGCGGGCGCGCGCCGGTCTGCCGACGTGCCGCGCGATAACCGCATCACCAATAGCGCCTGGTTCGCCAGCGAGCATCGCGAAGTGGGGAGCGCTGTCTGGCTGCGCGCTTCGATCAAGAGCCGGGCCAACTGTACCGCCTGCCATCGGCAAGCGGGCAACGGCGATTTTGAGGAAGACAACGTGAGGATTCCGCGATGAATGCACCGCAACAAAAAACCGCCCTGAAACAGCAAGCCGCACTGGTGTGGGATCTGCCGGTTCGGGTGTTTCATTGGTCACTGGTTCTCTCGTTCGCGGGCGCCTGGTTGACCGCCGAAAGCGAGTACTGGAAGTTGTGGCACGTCGGCTTCGGCTATTCGATGGCGCTATTGGTCGCGTTTCGGCTGGTCTGGGGCTTGGTCGGGACCCGTTACGCCCGCTTTACCCAGTTCGTCAGGCGTCCGGCCGCCGTCAAAGCGTATTTCCTGTCGTACTTGCGGGGCGCGCCGCAGCGCCATGTCGGCCACAATCCGGGCGGGGCGCTGGCGATCCTGGGTATGCTGACGCTCGTCATTCTCACCGTGCTGAGCGGCTATGCGAGCTACCAGGAGATCGGCGGTGAGTGGCTATCGGACGTCCATGATGCAGTGGCAAGTCTGTTGATGGGTATCGTCGTGCTTCACATAGCGGCGGTGATCGTGACCAGTGTGCTGCACAAGGAAAATCTGGTGCGCGCAATGCTTACCGGCAAAAAATTGATCTCCCCGGATGAGGCGATCCGGGCGATCGGGTACGCAGGCCCAGCCGTCGCCTTACTGTTGCTATGCGCTGTGGGCGCGGTATGGTGGTTCGTGTTCACATGAAGCTGGACCCAGGACACTGGGGCCTCATGCCAGCCTGCTATGCCTTGCATGAGGCCCAGCGCCAACCATGGGCAGGTTACCACCAGCGCCGGTTATCGGGGCGGCGGTCGAAGCGATTCGGAACCCCGTCACCATCGCGGTCGCGGTCCCTGAAGTTCGGAACACCGTCGTTATCGCGGTCGTTGTCATAGCGGTTCGGGATGCCGTCGTGATCACTGTCGCCATACCCGCGCGGCCGGTGGCCTCGCTCCCAGTACCCGTGGCCGTCGCGCTCGACCCAGCTTGGCGTGTTGTAATGATCGCCGTAACCGCGCGCGATCCACGATCCTGGCACCCAAACGGCCCCGTGGCGGTGGCGTTCCCAGTGTCCCGGCACCCAGAGGTGGCCGTGGCGCGCATACGGTTGGTGGTCATAACCAACCCGGACTGGGGTGGCGCCGTTGACGACGACATCGGTGTGCGCCATTGACACGGTGGGTATCGAGGCCGCCGCGCTGAGGGCGATTGCTGCTACTGCATAGAGTGTGCGTTTCATTTGAGCTCTCCGTTGCTGTGCACTCAAATCAAATATAGCAACGCGCCCGAACCAGGGCTAAAACTGATTCACATTCTTACAAATGAAACACTATTTTGACAGGTCGAAGCGCAACCTTAAGACCCCTCATTACCTTCAACTCGCCTGTGGCGGGCCGTCGATGATCGGATTGATTTGCGTCTTGTCGCCCTCGCTCATGGGTCTCGCCGTGTGCACTTCTAGCGGATCCAGGGAGGAACGCAGGCGCGGCAATCCTTGCGGATAATGGGCTGCGATAAAGGCGATCATCGCTTCGCGGATATTGCAGCGCAGGTCGAACGCGGTGCCGGAGTCTTGCGCGCTCAGCAGCAGCCGGACCTGCATTGCGCGGTCAGTGGAATCGGTCACCTGCAAGGCACAGACGCGCTTATCCCAGAGCGGCGAAGATTTGCAGACGCGCTCGAATTCCTCGCGCAGTGCTTGGACCGGAACGGAAAAATCGAGCCACAGGAATACGGTGCCAAGAATGGTCGAGGAACTGTGGGTCCAGTTTTCGAACGGGTTTTCAATGAACCACTGCAGCGGTACGATCATCCGGCGTTCGTCCCAGATCCGCACGACCACGAAGGTGCCGGTAATTTCTTCCACCCGCCCCCATTCGCCATTGACGATCAGAACATCGTCGATGCGCATCGGTTGCGAGAACGCAATCTGAAGGCCGGCGATGAAGTTGCCCAGCACCGGCCGGGCCGCGATACCGGCGACCTGCCCGGCCACCCCGGCCGACGCCAGCAAGCTTGCGCCAAACTGTTTGGCACCCGGCAAGGTCAGCAACACAAACGACAGCCCCAGCAAACCGGCCACAAAATGCGCGCTACGCGCCAGCACCCGGGTCTGGGTCAGCACTTGGCGCGCCTTGAGATTGTCGAGCACGTCGGCGGGATTGAGGGTAATCACGGTGGCGCTGACTGACTCGATGCATTGCATCGCGAGCCAGGTCAGTGCAAGAATCAGTGCAACCGAGGTCAGATACGACAGCGCAACCAGCCCGGGCGTGTCATCCGGGGCGCCGGTGAGCACCAGCCGTACCGCGAACAACACGATGCAGACCTGGCTGGCGCGAAACGCCACGTAACTGGCATTGGTGGTGAACGGGCGACTACGGGCCAGGCGCCGCAACAGCAAGATGCCGACACGGTGCAAGATGACGGCAAGCACGCTTGCTGCCAGGGTGGAGGCAAGCACGATGAGACCCGAGCGCAGCGGTCCCTCGTGTAGTTGGGGCAAGAAAATGAAATCCATAGGCAGATACTCCTTCGTGCCGTGAGGATACACGAAGTTGTTTTTGCCAATGTCGTGCAAGGCGCGCAAGCGCCACCCGGTCAGGTTTCGGCCAAGCCGCTCTTTCTAACTGGAACTGCCTGCCAATGCATGCTGCAATCGATCCACCATATCGATCAAACGGGGCTGCACCTCTTTCAACAAAAACTCCGGCGACAGGTTAAATGCAGGCCCACCACAGTTAATCGATAGCGCGGCCATCCCATCGTTCGGTTTGAATGCGACGGCAATCGCATTAACGTCCTTCTGCCAGTCGCCGAACGAGGTACAACACCCTATGGTCCGGTACTGATCGATCGAGCCCATGATGCCGTCCCGTATCTTGGGCCATGCCAATTCATCGAGTTCACGGACTCGTTCGAGGATATCGTTACGCTCGCTGTCAGAGGCTTGCGCAAGGTAAGCGCGTCCCATCGCGGTCGTCGCAATCGGGATGCGTGACCCGACATCGAGGCTCAGTGTCAGCGCTGTTTGGCTGCGTCGATTCTCGATGTAAATCATGCTGAGCCGGTCCCGCATGCCAAGCGATACCATGCCTTGCGAAAAATCGGCCAATTCCTGCATATAGGGGCGCGCGAGTTGACGAACGTCCAGTTTTGACAGCATGGCGCTACCCAGCGCCAGCGTTGCCGATCCAAGCCGGTATTTACCCGCGCTCTCGACATAATGCAGATAACCGAGCTTGGTCAACGTGTAAGTGAGTCGCGAGACCGTCGATTTTGGCAGCTTGCTGCGTTCGGCCAGTTCCTGATTTCCCAGCAGCTTGTCGCTTGAGCGGAAACAGGCCAGCACATCGAGTCCCCTGGCGAGTGCGGTGATGAAGTGCCGGTCTTCCTTGGCATTCGATTTTGCGGGAACCAGGCTGCGACTTTCGTGATTCTCATCCGGCATGGTATTTTTTAGATCCTTTGCATCAAAATTGAGATTCTACTCGGGTCAACCGAGCGTAATCAATACTGGTTCAATACTGCTTGATGGACAGGTCGAGCGAAGCGCCCTAGGTCAAGCTTCCAAGGCAAAGTACAGGTCATGCAACTTGGCGATATCGACCTGAGCGGCCGGTTGATCGAGGACGACTTTTCCGCTTCGCATCATGAAAACCCGATCCGCCACCTTGACCGCCATATGGGTATTTTGCTCGACCAAAACAATCGTCACGCCGTCTTCTTTCAGTTTCTGCAGGATCGTGAAGATTTCCTGCACGATCAACGGTGACAAGCCCAGGGATGGCTCATCGATCAGCAAGATGCGTGGCTCAGCCATCATCCCGCGCGCCATCGCCACCATCTGCGCCTCGCCCCCTGAGAGCGACCCGGCGATCTGCCTGCGCCGCTCTTTCAGACGGGGGAACAGCGCAAAAACCCGTTCCAAATTGCGCGCCAGTGCCGGACGATTTTTCGCGGCGAACGCACCGAGCACCAGATTTTCTTCCACGCTCATTTCGCGGAAAATCATGCGCCCTTCCGGTATCAGCGCCACACCCAGCTCAGCCATGTCCCAGGTCGGGCGGCCCGACAATGACGTCCCGCCCAACCGTATCTCGCCATG
>JANPCW010000026.1:0-6925 GCA_031431155.1 Janthinobacterium sp.
GACTGACAAAAAAGTGATCGGCCCGGCCTACAAGGATGTGGCCGCAAAATATGTTGGCCAGGTTGGGATCGAAGACCGATTGACCAAGAAAGTTTTGAGCGGCGGTAGCGGCGTATGGGGATCGATGCCGATGCCGGCCAATATTCAAGTCACCGAAGCTGAAGCCAGGACACTGGTGAAGTGGGTGCTGCAGCTAAAATAATCGCTTGCAGGATGCGTCCGTGCATTAGTCGAGCGCGGTTTGCACGCTGGCCAGGTCAACTTGGGCGCTGCCTTCGGCCAGGCGCAGTGTGAACGTCGCGCGCGGGCGCAGTTGGGACGGCGAACGCACGATTGTGCCTTGCGCATCGGTCACGATGGCGTAACCGCGTTCCAGCGTGCGCTGCGGATTGAGCAGCTCCAGTTGCGCTGCCAGGGCCCCGAGCGCATCGCGCCGTTGCCCCAGCTGGTTTGCGATGAAAATTGCGCTGCGACTCCGCTGTGCCAACAACTCGGCCCGCAATCCTGTGACGTTCGGGCGCTGCGCCGACCAGCGCGCGCGCCATGTCGACCATTCAAACCGGGCCGTGCCGATGGGGCGGCGCGCGGCGTGCGTGATTGCGGTCGACAGCGCCAGCAGTTTCAAGCGCTGGTGGCCGATCTGGGCTGCCGGGCTTTGCAGGCGCTTGGTACAGTGGTCCAGGGTTTGCGCGGCCTCGGCCAGCGCGCGCCGCATCGCGCGCCGCAGGTCGCCGGCGTCTGCCTTAAGCGATGCGATCCAGTCCGCGCGCGGCGTGGCGGCCATTTCGGCCGCGGCAGTGGGCGTGGCGGCGCGCACATCGGCGCTAAAGTCGGCAATCGTGAAGTCGGTCTCATGGCCCACGCCCGAAATGACGGGCATGCTGCAGGCGGCGATCGCATGCGCCACGCCTTCGTCATTGAACGACCAGAGATCCTCGATACTGCCGCCGCCACGGCATAGCAGCAAGACATCGCATTCGTTGCGACGCGAGGCGGTGTTGATCGCCTCGGCAATTTTTTCAGCTGAAAACTGCCCCTGCACTGGGGTCGGATAAAGAATAATATGCGCGTGCGGCGCACGCCGCCTCAGAGTTGCCAGCACGTCGCGCAACGCGGCCGCCTGCAAGCTGGTCACGATGCCGATCGTCTTGGCAAATAGGGGAAGAGGGCGCTTGCGCTCCGGATCGAACAAGCCTTGGGCCGACAGTTTGTCTTTTAAGCGCAGGAAGGCTTCGTACAGCGCACCGACGCCGGCGCGCCGGATTGCCTCCACATTGAGCTGGTAGTCGCCGCGCGCTCCGTACAGGGTGACCAGCGCGCGCACTTCGACCTTGTCGCCTTCACGCGGCGAAAAACCGGCGAACTGGGCGCGACCCCGGAACATGACGGCGCGCACCTGCGCAGCATCGTCCTTGAGCGTGAAGTACCAGTGACCGGAACTGGCGCGCGTGAAGTTGGAAATCTCGCCGGCAATCCAGGTCAGCGGGAACGCGCGCTCAAGCAGACGCGCTACGGCCTGGTTCAAGGCGGTAACGGTCATCACAGGTGGGGCAGCGAAGCTCGAATCTGGGGGTGTACTGGGATTCATGATGCTCTGGTATGGACCTGTCCACAGGTGGGGCAAGCGGGTCATCGTTATGTCATAAAACCTGGAATTCGACAAGCTTTTTTTGTAAGTGCATGATTTAAAAAGAAAAACCGGTTTTGCCTTATTTCGGTGCAGAAGCAAAAAACCGTTACGGATCAAGCACTTTGGCGCGCCTGCACAGAGTTAGTCACAAAGTTATCCACAGAATGTGTGCGCAACTGATCGGACCCATTTAGGCGCGCTGCCGCGTTCTTAGGCATGCCAACAAATCCCTTTGAAATCAAGGGTGTTGATTAGTGTCAAAGAAATTGCTAACAATCTTATCCACAGAATTTGTTCATAACGTTCACCAAACGATCGATCATCAGGGGGCACATCGGGCGTTCCCCGCGCTTGACGCAGCACGCTTTTTTTTTACGCATGGAAGAAAATCCCTTACAAATCAAGGGCTTTCACCGGTGCCAGCAACATTGCGCACAAGCTTATCCACAGAATGTGTGAAGAACTTTCTTGCATGCTTAATGGTGCACATTGTTGCATTTAAGCACTTTAAATACCACGGAAACAATAAATTGCCGCCGCTTGCAGATTGTGCCGCATTTTTATGCATGGCATTAATTCCGTTTTGAATCAAGCACTTTGGGGCGAGCCCAAGACATTGCTCACAATCTTATCCACAGAATGTGTGCGCAACTTTGCGCTTCCGGCCAGCGTGATGGTGTTGCCGGTGCGCACACTGCACTTGCCGACGGCGGCTCAACACGTTACATTGCGGCATCGGGCGTATACCGTGTCGCCCCATTTACTTTATTCAGGAGTTCGTTTTGCTCGACATTCTTCAAAAAGCCGGTTGGCCCATTTGGTTTTTGCTGTTTGCCTCTATCGTCGGAATGACCTTGATTGTCGAACGTGCCATTTATTTGCGGCGTCAGAAACTGCTGCCGCGCCAGCTGTTCGACGAAGTGGTGCGGGTCTACCGCAACGGCAAGATCACCCCAGACATTATCGACAAGCTCGAACAAAACTCGCCGCTGGGCGTGGTGCTGGCGGCTGCGCTGAGCAATGTCGACGCGCCGCGCGACGTGATGAAAGAGTCGATCGAAGAGGCCGGGCGGGGTGTGGCCCACGTGCTGGAGCGCTTCCTGACCACCCTGGGCACGATCGCCTCCCTGGCTCCGCTGATGGGGCTGTTCGGTACCGTGGTCGGGATGATCGAAATCTTCGGCGCGCAAAACGCGACCGGCGCCAATCCGGCCCAGCTGGCCCACGGTATATCGGTCGCCTTGTACAACACCGGATTCGGCCTGGCCATTGCCATGCCGGCGCTGGTGGCTTACCGCCACTTCCGCGCGCTGGTCGACAGTTTCATCATCGATATGGAATTGCAGGCGGTTAAATTTGTCGACATCGTTCACGGTGAGCGTAAGAAATGATGAATTTTCGCAAAGACAAAGGGCGCGAAGATCCGGAAATTAATCTGATCCCCTTCATCGATGTGCTGCTGGTGATCCTCATCTTCCTGATGGTCAGCACCACGTACAGCAAATTCACCGAATTGCAGATCACCTTGCCGACGGCCGAGGCCCCGAAGGCGCAGGAACAGCCAAACGAGGTCAATGTGACGGTCGATGCCAAAGGCAATTACACGGTCAACCGCGTTCCCGTTTCGTTCCAGAACGTTGCCGGCTTGGCCGAACAACTTAAGAGCGCGGCCAAGACCGGCAATGACGGTCTGGCGGCAGTTCCAGGCAAGAGTCCGGTCGTGGTCATCAACGCCGACCAGTTTGCCATGCACCAGATGGTGATCAACGTGCTCGAAGCGGCGCGCCTGGCCGGCTTTGACAAGCTCACGTTCTCCGCCCAGACCGGCGGCCAGAAGTAAACCGGTGGCGGGAGATTTTAGCGGCGGGCCGAGCCTGTGAGGTCAACGCTGGAGACAACCCTGACCCGCAACTGGCTGCGCCGCGGCGCGCTGGCGCGGGCACTGTGGCCGCTTGCGCTGCTGTTCAGGCTGGTCACCGCACTGCGTTCCCGACTGTATGCGCTCGGCCTCTTGACATCGACCCGCCTGCCGGTTCCCGTCATTGTGGTGGGCAACATTTTTATCGGCGGCACCGGCAAGACGCCCCTCACTATCTGGCTGGTGCAAGCGCTCCAGAATGCCGGCTTCACGCCCGGCGTGATCTCGCGCGGGCATGGCAGCGCGGACAGACTGGCGCGTCCGGTGACGCCGTCCTCCAGCGTGCAGCAAGCCGGCGACGAACCGTTGCTGATTGCGCAGCGCAGCGGCGTGCCGGTCGTGGTCGGGCGCGACCGCGCTGCGGCGGGGCGCTTGCTGCTGCAGTTGAACCCGGCAGTCGATGTCCTGATCGCCGACGACGGTTTGCAGCACTACGCCTTGCAGCGCGACATTGAAATCATCCTGTTTGACGGGCGCGGCGCCGGCAATGGCTGGGTGCTGCCGGCCGGGCCGCTGCGCGAGCCGCGTTCGCGCCGGCGCGATTTCACAGTCATCAACGCGCCCCAGTTGTCGGCGCAGTTGCAAGCGTCGGTGGCCGGGCCATCGGGCGCGCCGGTGGTGCAGATGCAATTGGTGGGACAGTTCGCCGAGCGTCTGGCCAGGCGCAGCGAACGCGTGCCGCTCTCCACTCTGGCTGGCGGGCCGCTGCGTATCGTGGCGGCGGCCGGGATCGGCAATCCGGGCCGCTTTTTTGCCATGCTGGGCGCGGCCGGCTTGAGCTTTTCCGAGTTGGCGCTGCCGGACCATCACGATTTCGCGGACCAGCCATTTGACGCTTGCGATGCGGACATGATCTTGATGACGGAGAAGGATGCAGTAAAATGTGCGCAAATTGAATATCTCAAAGACGACCCGAGACTGTGGGTCGTTCCGGTGACGGCCCAGATCGAGGCCGCGCTGGCCGAACAAATTGTGGAGAAATGTCGTGGATGCTCGCCTGCTTGATATCCTGGTCTGCCCGTTGTGCAAGGGACCGCTGCAGTATGACAAGAAAGCACAGGAATTGATCTGCCGCCCGGATCGCCTGGCCTATCCGATCCGCGATGGCATCCCGATCATGTGGGTCGATGACGCGCGCAAGCTCGATGACGCGCCTGCCCAGGGCCAGACCCCGTGACACCATGACGTTTATCGTCATCATCCCGGCGCGGCTGGGATCGACTCGCCTGCCCAACAAGCCGCTGGCCGACTTGGGCGGAACGCCGATGGTCGTCAGGGTTGCGCAGCGGGCCCTTGAGTCCGGTGCAGCGCGCGTGATCGTGGCCGCCGACCATGCCGATATCGCCGCAGCCTGCGCCCAGCATGGCGTCGAAGTGTGCATGACGCGCGCCGAGCACCCGTCGGGCACCGACCGGATTGCCGAAGTGGCGCGTACCCTCGGGCTCGCGCCCGACGCGGTCGTGGTCAACTTGCAGGGCGATGAGCCGCTGATCGACCCGGCCTTGCTGGCCGCCACCGCAGCCCACATCAGTGCAACGGTGCCGATGGCCACCTGCGCCCATCGGCTGACCGACAGCGCCGATGTGTTCAATCCGAACGTGGTCAAGGTGGTGCTCGACAAGGCCGGGCGCGCCCTCTATTTTTCGCGCGCAGCGATTCCGTGGCACCGCGACGGCTTCGCCCAGTCCACCGGGCATCTGCCAGACGGCTACCTGGCGCTGCGCCATATCGGCCTGTATGCGTACAGCAACGCATTCCTGCAAGCCTATCCCTTGCTGGCGCCGTCGCCTTTGGAAGCGATCGAAGCGCTCGAGCAGTTGCGCGTGCTATGGCATGGCTACCCGATCGCCGTGCATGTCACCGACGCCGCGCCGCCCGCTGGCGTGGACACCCCGGAAGACTTGGCGCGCGTGCGGCTGCACTACCCGAACTGAAGAATGAAGATGGTTCGGTAGCGCCCGCTCTCCAAGCCGAGACGCCCCGAATAATGCCTTAGATCAAGCGCGACAAGCCGAATCGCGATCAAATTGGCGCTTTGGCACTGTTTTGTGGTAAGTTTCGTGGGAAGGTAGTCACACAGCCGCACGCTCTACTGTTTGCAATCCACCAAATCCATCCCACAATCTGTCTTAGGAATTGTTCATGCGTCTCATCCTCTTAGGAGCACCCGGTGCAGGCAAGGGCACCCAAGCTAATTTCATCAAAGAAAAATACAATATCCCGCAAATTTCGACCGGGGATATGCTGCGCGCTGCCATCAAGGCCGGCACCGCGCTGGGCATGGCAGCCAAGCAGGTGATGGACGCGGGCGGCTTGGTGTCCGACGACATCATGATCGGCCTGGTCAAGGACCGTTTGAAAGACCCGGACTGCGCCAACGGCTATCTGTTCGACGGTTTCCCGCGCACCATCGCGCAAGCCGACGCGATGAAGGATGCCGGCATCAATGTCGACTACGTGCTGGAACTCGACGTGCCTGACGCGTCGATCGTCGAGCGCATGAGCGGCCGGCGCAGCCACCCCGGTTCGGGCCGGGTCTACCACCTCAAGTTCAATCCGCCTAAAGTGGACATGCAAGACGATGTCACCGGCGAGCCCCTGATCCAGCGCGACGACGACAAGGCTGAAACCGTCCTGAAGCGTCTGGGCGTGTATCACGACCAGACCAAAGTGCTGCTCGGCTATTACACGCAGTGGGCCCAATCGGGCCTGGCGGGCGCGCCGAAATACCGGCGCATCGACGGAGTGGGACCGGTTGAGCAAATTCGCGACGCGGCATTTGCTGCTCTGGCAAGTTAAGCGAAACATGAGCGGACCGCGGGTCCGCTTTTTTGTGCCCGCAAGCGTTATTCGCGCCACCCTTGTCGACCGGTCTTGAGTCGATTCCATGCGCGCTTCATCGTTTTACAGCAAGCAAGTTGGTGGGATTCGCCGGATCTTGTTACGCCTTTTCGCAGTGTCGTAACCCAGTTTTTAACGCAGTGTCGTAACGCAGAGTCGTCGTTCGTAGCTCATTACTTGATAACAATACCAAAGGGGTCAACATGGCAGCAGGATTAATGTTTGCAGTCGCATGCGGCATCATCGCAGTGATTTACGGCCTCTGGTCGCGCAGCTGGATTTTGCGCCAGGACGCCGGCAACGCCCGGATGCAGGAAATTGCTCTGGCCATTCAACAAGGGGCGGCCGCCTACCTCGCGCGCCACTACCGCACCATCGCCATGGTCGGCGCGGTGCTGCTGATCGCAATCTGGGTCTTGCTCGGGATGCAGACGGCACTCGGTTTTCTGATCGGATCGGTGCTGTCGGGCGGTTGCGGCTTCATCGGGATGAACGTCTCGGTCAGGGCCAATGTGCGGGTGGCGCAGGCGGCCACC
>JANPCW010000027.1:0-3505 GCA_031431155.1 Janthinobacterium sp.
ATGCCGCCGCCAGTGCCGCCACCGGCATCGCGCTTGGTACGCCGCTGGTGGCCGCGGCTGCCGACAAGGCGTGCGAAGTGATAGGCGCCGGCTGCCTGGAGCCGCACATAGGCTGCATCAGTTACGGCACCACGGCTACCATCAACACCACCAGCACCAAGTACGTGGAAGTGACGCCGTTGATTCCGCCGTACCCAGCCGCGCTGCCCGGCGCGTACAGCACCGAGGTGCAGATCTTTCGCGGCTACTGGATGGTCAACTGGTTCAAGGAGCAGTTCGGGCATCACGAACAGGCGCAGGCGGAAAAGCAGGGCGTGGCGCCCGAAACATTGTTCGACCAGCTGGTCAACGCGGTGCCGCCCGGCTCAATGGGCCTGATGCTGCAGCCGTACTGGGGACCGGGCATCAAGGTGCCGGGGCCGGAAGCGAAGGGCGCGATCATCGGTTTTGGCGACGTGCATACCCGGGCGCATATGTACCGCGCAATCCTGGAAGGGCTGGCCTACGCGCTGCGCGAAGGAAAAGAGCGGATTGAGCGGCGCAGCGGGGTACCGATCACGGAACTGCGCATTTCAGGCGGCGGCTCGCAGAGCGATGCGGCCATGCAGCTGACGGCCGACATCTTCGGCTTGCCGACCGCGCGCGCCCATATTTACGAAACCTCCGGCCTGGGCGCTGCGATCGATGCGGCGGTCGGTCTTGGTTTCTATCCTGATTTTAGGGCTGCGATCGGGGCCATGACGCGCATCGGGCGCGTGTTCCAGCCGGTCGCGCAGCACCACCAGGTGTACGACCGGCTGTACCTGCGCGTGTACCGAAAAATGTACCGGCGGCTGCAGCCGATGTACCAGGAAATCCAGCAGATCACGGGATACCCGGCACAGGCCTAGCCGATCCACAAGGCACCGGCCGCGCCCCGCGTTGCGCTGGCGGCGCGCTCCTGGCGCCCGTCGCCGCGCTGGGCCACATATCGTGCAGTTCGCGCGCAGTTCGCGTGCAGTTCGAATCCCGATCACTGCTGAATCCAATATTTCAAAAAACGTAACACGCGGCGATGAAGTTCGCACCCGCATTTGTGGTTAGATGTGCTCGTTTTACTTGATGCACATCAATGAATGCAGAAAAAAAATTTTCGCTTGGAAATTTCTAATCGTGCGGAGAAATGCCGCGGTACGATTATTTGGTCGGCGCGCACGCGCCGGTCGGGTCCACCCCATCAGGGTTGGCCATCTGCCCGTACCTTTCGGGCTAAATAAGACAGGAAAAACAATGAAAACGTTCGAATGCTCAGTCAAACCACAGACGTGGTTTATTACATTGCTGGCGGCCGCTTTTGTGGCCGGATGCGGCGGTAATGGCGATGGCCCGTCTGCAAATGCAGAGGCCAACCCACGCTTGCTGGCAGGTGCAGCCTTTGTCGTCGCTACCCCAGGATCCCCGTCGGTGGCTTCGGTCAGTCCAAGCAACGGCGCCATCAATGTGCCCACCAGCAACAACAGCAGCAATAACATTGTGACCGGCACCGCCGTGAACGCAAGCTTCAGCCAACCGATGGATCCGGCAACAATTAGCTCATTTCCGGCTGGAAAGCTACTCACCTTCACACTGAAGGAGACTACCGGCAACAACGTGCCCGGTACCGTCGCCATGAATGCCGCAAACACGGTAGCCACCTTTACGCCAACCACGTCGGCGTTGAACCCGAACACCAGCTATACCGCCACCATGACCACTGCGGCCAAGAGTGCCGGTGGCACGCAAATGGCCAATCCTGTTGTGTGGAGCTTCACCACGAAGGCTATCGCCTCTACCGCTCAGGCGCCGGTAAATCTTGGAACCGCCGGCACTTTTGCGATTCTGAGCAAAACCGGGATCACCGACGTTTATAAATCGGCCATCGTCGGGGATGTCGGAACGAGTCCCATCACTGGCGCTGCTTTACTGCTCACATGCGGGGAAGTAACAGGTAACATCTACGTTGTCGATGCGGCCGGCCCGCTTCCTTGTGCGATCAATGACGCCACCTCGCTGACTGCGGCGATCGGTGACATGGGAACCGCGTACCTAGACGCCGAGGGACGTACATCGCCCAACTTTACTGAGCTGGGCGCCGGTGAAATTGGCGGGCTTACTCTCGCTCCCGGCCTCTACAAATGGGGTACCGATGTCTTGATCAGCACCGACGTCACCCTCTCGGGTGGTCCGAACGACATCTGGATTTTCCAGGTGGCGGGCGAGTTGAAGCAGGCCAATGCGACGCGGGTGACCCTGGCCGGTGGCGCGCTGGCCAAAAATATCTTCTGGCAGGTCGCTGACAATGCCTCCATTGGAACGACCGCTCACTTTGAAGGTGTCGTGCTGGGTAAAACGCTGGTCGCCGTGAAAACTGGCGCATCGGCCAACGGGAGACTGTTCGCACAAACTGCGGTCACTCTCCAAATGAACGCGGTCACGCAGCCGGCCCCGTAAGGCACCCAGAAGCACCATTGCAGGGAGACAGGAGACGGCACGCAGTCTCCTGTCTCTGGCATCCGAGACTTTTCCTAGACCTTGGAAGCGAGCAGCTTGCCCAGCGTGGCGATGCCTTCGCGGATTTTTTCCGGTGGCACCGTGACGAACGACAGGCGCAAGGTATTGGTCTCGGGCGCATTCGCGTAAAACGGCGAACCCGGCACGAACGCGACCTTGTTGGCAAGCGCTTCATCGAGCAGCTTCATGGCATCGATGTGCTTGGGCAGGGTGACCCAGATGAACATGCCGCCTTCTGGCTTGGTCCAGCTGACGCTGGCCGGGAAAAACTCGGTCATGGCGTCCAGCATGGTCTGGCACTGGTTGCCGTACAGCGCGCGAATGGTGGGGATGTGGCGATCCAGGAAACCGTCCTTGATCACTTCGTGCACCACCATTTGGGTCAGCTGCGACGTGTGCAGATCAGAGGCTTGCTTGGCCAATTCCAGGCGCCGCACCAGCGGCAACGGAGCCACGACGTACCCTAAGCGAATGCCCGGGGTCAGCACTTTCGAGAACGAACCCATGTAGATCACGCCATCCGGATTCATCGGCAGCATTTTCGGAAACGGCTCGCCGCTGTAGCACAGCGCGCCATACGGATCGTCTTCGATCAGCGGCAAGCCGTGGCGGGCACAGGTTTCTACCAGTTCGATGCGGCGCTCCACCGACAGGCTGCGCCCGGTCGGGTTCTGGAAATTGGGCAGGGCGTACAACAGGCGCGCGCCGTCGGCCACCGGGTCGATCGAGTGCGGCACCAAGCCATGCTCGTCGGTCTCGACCGACACGAATTGCGGGCGGTACACGGAAAATGCTTGCAGCGCGCCCAGGTAACTGGGGGTTTCGACCAGCACCCGGCTGCCTTCGTCGATCAGCACCTTACCGAGCAAATCGCGTGCTTGCTGCGAACCGGTCGTCATCATCACTTGCTCGGGCACGTTCTTCACGCCCGCGTTCGTGAGGGAATCGGCAATCCACTCGCGCAGCGGCAGGAAAC
>JANPCW010000028.1:0-2159 GCA_031431155.1 Janthinobacterium sp.
CCATCCGTGATGCCGACCTGGGCCTGAACCCGTCGACCCAGGGCGACATGATCCGGGTCCCGACCCCGGCCCTGACCGAGGAGCGGCGCCGCGAAATGGTCAAGCTGGTCAAGACCGAGGCGGAAGATGCGAAGATTGCCGTGCGCAATATCCGGCGCGATGCCAATGAGTCGCTCAAAAAGCTGGTGAAAGACAAGGCCTGCTCGGAGGACGACGAGCGCCGCTCTTCGGACGAAATCCAGAAGCTGACCGACAAGTTCGTGGCTGATATCGACAAGATGGTGGTCGAGAAAGAAAAGGAAGTCTTGACCGTCTAGCGTCAATGCGGGAAGCTGCGTCAGCCCGCTGGCGCAGTGCGTGCAATTGCAGTTTCTATTTGGCCTTCGTTTTTCATGACCTATTCGAGCTCCACCACAGAGGTACCGGAAGTTTCACACGTTCCGCGCCATGTTGCCATCATCATGGACGGCAACGGACGCTGGGCGACCAAGCGTTTCCTGCCGCGTGTGGCGGGGCACGTCAAGGGCGTCAAGGCGGTGCGCGGGGTGGTGGAAGCATGCGTGTTGCGCGGCATCGAATACCTGACCCTGTTCGCCTTCAGTTCCGAAAACTGGCGTCGTCCCGAGGCCGAAGTGTCACTGCTGATGCGCCTGTTCGTCACCGCGCTCGAGCGCGAAGTGTCGAAGATGCACGTCAACAATATTCGGCTGAAGGTGGTGGGCGATCTGTCGCGCTTCGACGAGAAATTGCGCGCGATGATCGCCAATGCCGAGCGCAAGACGGCCCACAACAGCCGCCTGACGGTAACGGTGTGCGCCAACTATGGCGGACGCTGGGACATCATGCAGGCGGTGGGCAAGATGGTCGCGCTGCATCCGGGCCTGAGCGATTTTAGCGAAGCGCAGCTGGCACCCCATTTAGCCATGGCCTACGCGCCCGAGCCGGACCTGTTTATCCGCACCGGCGGCGAACAGCGCATTTCCAATTTCCTGCTGTGGCAGCTGGCCTACACCGAATTGTTCTTTACCGATACCTACTGGCCGGACTTCTCGGACGCCTGCCTGGACACGGCGATCGCATCGTATCAACACCGTGAGCGCCGCTTCGGGCGCACCGGCGACCAACTGTTGACAAAGAAAACCTGATGCTGAAAACCCGGATTATCACCGCCGTGATCTTGCTCGCGGTCTTGCTGCCCGTATTGTTTTTCAATTATTTCCCCGCCTTCGCTGTCATCGTGTGCGCATTCTTCGCGGCCGCTGTATGGGAGAGCTTTCGCCTGTTCAAGAACCGGCATGCGCTGCTGATCGCCGTATTCTGGGGCGCCGCGTTCGCCTATACCTTCCTGTTTCAGGGACGCTCGAATACAGTGTTCTGGTGCGCCCTGGCCGTGACAATCTGGCTGATCCGCTTCGTGCCGGCGCTGGCGCTCGGCTTGCCGCCGTTCGAGGGCCTCGGCAACACCTTGCTCAGCCTGGTCTATCCGGTCACCATCGTTGCCTGCTTTGTGGCGATCCTGGCCCTGTTCAGGCATTCTCCGATCTACCTGCTGTCGGTGATGGTCCTGGTCTGGACCGCCGATATCGGCGCTTATTTTTGCGGCAAGGCGTTCGGCAAGCGTAAGCTGGCGCCCTCGATTTCCCCCGGCAAGTAGTGGGAGGGCGCCATCGGCGGCTGGCTCGCCGTGCTGAGCCTGACTGCCGTGTCGATCGTCTGCGTCAACAGTGCGCCGCTGCTGGCCGACACTTTCGGCGTTAAACTGCAAGCCAAGCTTGGTTGGATCATGGCGCTGGCCGTGCTGACCCTGATCGTGGCGGCCAGCGTGATCGGCGACCTGTTCGAATCGATGCTCAAGCGGCGCGCCGGCGTCAAGGACAGCAGTAATCTGTTGCCCGGTCATGGCGGCGTGCTGGACCGGATCGACGCCCTGATCCCGGTTTTGCCGCTGGCCGCCCTGATCGATGCCTGGCTCTAAGGGCGTAGTTTTAAAGGAATCAGGTTTAAAGGAATCGGGTTTAAAGGAACATCTATGCAACGCATTACGATACTTGGCGCCACCGGCTCAATCGGCGTCTCGACCCTGGACGTGCTGGCGCGTCACCCCGAACGCTATTCAGTGTATGCGCTGACCGCGCATAGCAAGGTCGAGCAGTTGGCCG
>JANPCW010000029.1:0-4803 GCA_031431155.1 Janthinobacterium sp.
GCTTGGCGCCGATCGCGACGCTCCAGGACTGACGGGACACGCGGAAGGACGCCAGTACTTCTTCAGAGTAATATGAGTCGCCGTTGAGCAAAAGTCGAAACCAGTAATCGAGATCAAGCACGTAGGGGATACTGGCGTCGAAAAGACCGACCGAGTTGGCTAACTGCCTGCGGAACATGACAGCACCGGGCTCTCCAATTAGGTTCGTGCCGCGCCGCACACACTGGCGAATCAAAACCTGTGCATTGATGACCCCAGTGCGCCCCTCAGAAAGCCCGCGCGCCATGATTGGGCGATCGCCCGAGTCAATAATGGTGCGCGCGCAAAAAACGAGCGCAAGGCGTTGCGCGACATCCTGATCCAGGATCGCAACCTGCTTGGTGAGGCATTCGGGTGACAGCAGGTCATCTTGGGGCAGCAACTTGAAATACCTGCCACGCGCTTCGCTCAGGCATCGGTTCCAGTTTTCCTGCGGCCCTAGATTGACCGCATTTTGCAGAAAGCGAATGCGCGGGTCGCGAAACCGGCACACGATTTTCGCAGTGTCGTCGGTAGAGTTATCGTCGATGATCACCAGCTCGAAGTCAGCATAGTCTTGTGCCAAAACCGATTCGATTGCCGCTGCAATGTGCGTGGCGCCGCGATAGGTAGGAATGCAGACGGATACGGCCGGTGCAGCGATTGTTGACATTGTCCTTGCGTCTTTCCGATCGCGTGATGCCGTTCGTGAGAGTAATTACGTGTCTTGGTAGATGGTAGATAATCTATTGACAATGCAAATTGATCGAGCTCAAGCGGAAACCTGTTAGACCCTCGCATCGCAAACCGGAGAGGTCGAGGTATTCCTGGGATGACTTCCAATATATTTTCTTGGCGTCGCCCACATTATCCGAGGCACTTGCTTGTGCGTTGCGCGTTGCGTGGGCTTGGCGTCGCCGCTCAGCCTCCGTAATCTTGGCTAGGCGTTTCCGGGGTACAAGGCACCTAAGATCCGGTCACCTTTGGCACCGGTAACGGCGGCAAGATTGCCTGGTTCGCGCCGCGTGAAGCGGTATGCGAGCCATGCGAAAGCGAGCGCTTCGACCCGGTTCGGCGCAACGCCGAGCGCAGCGGTCGATTCCACCGTAGCCTGACCCTGCAACTGGAGCGCCATTTCCTGCAGCAGCATACCGTTATAGGCGCCGCCGCCGCAGACATACACGGCGTCGGCACCGGGCCCGTAACGGCGTATCGCGCACGTGATCGTCTGTGCGGTCAGGGCCGTGAGCGTGGCTTGCACATCGGCCGGCGTCAAGGCGTCAAACAGCGCCAGCCTGGCATCGAGCCAGGAGGTGTGAAACAAGTCACGCCCCGTGCTCTTGGGTGCGGGCAGGGAAAAGTAGGGCTCCTCCAGCAACACTGCGAGCAGTGCTTGATGCACTTTGCCGGTGGCGGCCCAGGCGCCGTCCTCATCGTAATTCTTGCCTTTCTGGCGGGCAATCCATGCATCCATCAACACATTGCCGGGGCCGGTATCGAATCCGACGACACTGCCGTCGCCATGCAGCACGCTGATATTGCTGATGCCGCCGATATTGACCAGCACCCTGGTTTGCCCGGCTTTGCCAAATTGAACCCGATGGAATGCTGGCACCAGCGGCGCGCCTTGACCGCCGGCGGCAATATCGCGGCTACGGAAATCGGCGACGATGTCGATCCCGGAAATCTCTGCCAGCAGGGCGGGATTATTGGTTTGGCGGGTGAAACCCAGGTCGGGACGGTGGCGGATAGTTTGGCCATGCGCGCCGACAGCCTGGATCGCTTGCGCGGCGAGTCCGGCGTGGGACAGCAGGGCGCTGATGCATTCGGCATAACGCTCGGCAAGCGCATTGGCCGCCATCGCCTCCCGTTCAATTTCATTCTCGCCGGGGGTTTGCAAGGCCATCAGCTGGGCGCGCAGCGCAGCCGAAAAGGGAACGTAGTGGGCCGCCAAGGTTGCAATCGCGCCGGATGCAAAGTCAACCAAAGCGCCATCGACCCCATCGAGGCTGGTGCCGGACATAAGGCCGATGTACAGGGAAGAGGGGTTGATAGTCATGATTTTCAGGTGACGCCCCAGGTCTGGATGGCGGCGCCCACAGCACACGCGGCAGGCGCCGCGCGGCGATCCGTCAGGTTAATGTTAGCGCGATGCTAGCGCAATCCCCAATCCAACCGGGCGCAACAAGGCAAAACGATGCGTCATGTCCGCCGATACCGTGCGAAAACGTGCCATCTCGGCCGATGTCAACGGTTGCTGAGCCTGAACGTTGAGCGACATCGGGTCACGCGCCTCGTTATTGACGCGGAATTCGTAATGCAAATGCGCGCCGGTCGACCAGCCCGTGGTTCCCACAAAACCGATCACATCGCCCTGACTCACTTTGCTGCCCTTGCGGATGCCAGGCGCAAAGCGGCTCATGTGCGCATACGCGGTCGAATAGTTGGCCCAGTGCTTGAGCACGACCATATTGCCGTAGCCGCTCTGACCGCCGATCGAATCGACAACACCGTCGCCGGAAGCGCGGATCGGGGTGCCGGTCGCAGCGGCAAAATCGACCCCTTTATGCTGCTTCCAGTTGCCCGAAATCGGGTGCGTGCGCATCGAGAAACCGGAGGAAATGCGAGAAAATTCAAGGGGCGACTTGAGGAAGCCTCGCTTGAGCGATTTGCCGTCGAAACTATAGTAGCCGCCGCCTTGACGGCTGCCTGGATCGTCGAACCAGACCGACTGATAGGTGGTGCCGCGGTTGGTGAATTCGCCAGCCAAAATCCGTCCCGCGCTCATCATCTCGCCATCTTGCCAGAAGGTTTCATAGACGACGTTGAAGCGGTCCCCGCGTTTCAAATCAGTGCGGAAGTCGATATTGGTGGAAAACATTTCGACGATCTGGGCCGATATGGACTCGGGCAGTTTGGCGCCGTCGCTGCTCGCGTCGGTCGCAGCAAACAGGGTCGAGGTGATTTCGCGCGCATGCATTTCAACGCGCCGCTCCAGTTTGGCGGGGGACGTCGATGCGATGAATGAATCGCCCTTACGGATCACGAAAATGTTCTTGACCGGATTGTCCTTGCCATCGACCAATGTTGCGCGCAGCCATTGCAGGTTGCCGTCTTCGGCAGTTTGCGCCTGAACCCGCTTACCCGACTTCAATTGCATGACACCGCGTGCCACCTTGTTGGTTTTGATGAAGCTCGCCGCAGCGGGGTCATCCACGCCAAGGCGGTTTAACAGCGTTGCCAGAGTGTCGCCGGGGCGTACTTTTTCTTCATGGGTGAATTGCTGGTCGTCCTTTTGCAATGCGGCAATTTGTTCGGTGAGGTTGGGTAAATTGATTTCTTGCGCGATCGATTTGACCGGAAAATCGGACGCATCGGACGTCAGCGGAGCAACGCCGGCTGCGCCGAAAGCACAGACTGTCAGAGTGAGCGCCAAGCCGCCGATAACGCGTGACTTGCGGGTCGCTAGGAGTGAGCCCAACAGGCCTGGGATAGTGATTTTGTTTGTAGTGTTCATGCAATCAGTTAAAATTTGCCACTTGAACTGTCCTTGAACTATTTTTTTCTTATTGTTGTTTTGGTTCGTTTTCATTCGGCAAGATTGATGGGATCGGGCATTATATCAAATTTTTGAAACCACCTTCCATTTCGAGATTTTTTCGCTATAACTATGGTCAACAAGTCCCACGCATCGCCCAGCCACGCCGTCACTTTAGCTGGCGCAACTTCCTTGCCGTTGTCGGACAAGGTACAGGAAGCGCTCGCAATCACCAAGCGCGGTGTCGACGAATTATTGATCGAAAGCGAATTTGCGCAAAAATTAGCGCGATCCGAGCACAGCGGCGCACCACTGCGGATCAAGCTGGGCCTGGATCCGACCGCGCCGGACTTGCACCTCGGCCACACCGTAGTACTGAACAAACTGCGCCAGCTGCAGGATCTGGGTCACCAGGTCATTTTCCTGATTGGCGATTTTACTTCCATGATTGGCGATCCATCGGGACGCAACATCACGCGCCCGCCGCTGACGAAAGAGCAGATCGAACTGAACGCGATGACTTATTTCGCGCAGGCATCGTTGGTGCTCGATGCAGGCAAGACAGAAATCCGCTATAACTCCGAGTGGTGCGATCCGCTCGGGGCGCGCGGCATGATCCAGCTGGCCTCGCGTTATACGGTGGCGCGCATGATGGAGCGCGACGATTTCACCAAGCGCTTCAAGGAGGGGATCCCGATTTCGGTCCATGAATTCCTCTATCCGCTGATGCAAGGCTACGATTCGGTCGCACTCAAGGCTGACCTGGAGTTGGGCGGCACCGACCAGAAGTTCAATCTGCTGGTGGGGCGCGAGTTGCAGAAGGATTATGGACAGGAACCGCAATGCATTTTGACGATGCCCTTGCTGGAAGGACTGGACGGCGTCGAAAAGATGTCCAAGTCCAAAAACAACTATATCGGCATCACCGAGCCGGCCAACACCATGTTCGGCAAGCTGATGAGCATCTCCGACGTCATGATGTGGCGTTACTACGAACTGCTGTCATTTCGTTCGATCGCCGAGCTGGCGCAATTGAAGCGCGCCGTCGAGGGCGGCCAGAACCCGCGCGACGCCAAAGTCGCGCTGGCGCAGGAAATCGTCACCCGCTTCCACTTGCAACAGGCGGCTCACGATGCGCTGGCCGACTTCGTCAACCGCTCCAAGGGTGGGATTCCGGATGATGTGGTGGAACTGGCATTGTCCGGGGCGCCGCTGGGAATCGGCCATTTGCTCAAGCAGGCCGGCCT
>JANPCW010000030.1:0-2837 GCA_031431155.1 Janthinobacterium sp.
GGCGAGGCCAAGGCCGGCGGCTTCATCCGCACCCAGATCCCGCGCTTTCGCTTGCCCGAGTCGGTGATCGACGAGGAAACCGGTTACATCCTCGATCTTGGCGTCGATTTCAAGAGTGGCCAGCGGATCGATTCCATGCGCAGCCTGCTGGCCCAGGGATACGACGCGGTGTTTGTCGGCTGCGGTGCGCCGCGCGGGCGCGACCTCGATCTTCCCGGACGCAAGCAGATCAACGAGAACATCCACATCGGCATCGATTGGCTGGCCTCGGTATCCTTCGGCCATGTGACCAGCGTCGGCCGGCGCGTCATTGTTTTGGGGGGCGGCAACACGGCGATGGATTGCTGCCGCTCGGCCCTTCGCCTGGGCAGCACGGATGTGACAGTGATCGTGCGCAGTGGTTTTGATGAAATGAAAGCGTCTCCCTGGGAAAAGGAGGACGCGCTGCATGAGGGCATTCCCTTTCTGAACTTTCATGTGCCCAAATCCTTCGCGCATGTCGATGGCAAGCTCACCGGCATGCGCTTTGAGCTCGTCAAGGCGGTCTATGACGACCAAGGCAAGCGCCGCCTGGTGCCGACCGGCGATGCGCAGGTGCTGGTCGAATGCGACACGGTCTTGATCGCGGTGGGACAGGAAAACGCGTTCCCATGGATCGAGAGCGATGCCGGCATTGACTTTGACAATTGGGGCTTGCCAGTGCTGGCCAAGGATACGTTCCAGTCCACACTTTCCCGCGTATTTTTTGGCGGCGACTCGGCCTACGGCCCCAAGAACATCATCAGCGCCGTGGCCCATGGCCATGAGGCGGCAGTGTCGATTGACCTGTTTTTGCTCGGACAAGACATCGGCCATCGTCCGGCCCCGAGCACCAACCTGATGTCGGCCAAGATGGGCATCCATGAGTGGAGCTATCACAACGATGTGTCGGACGACAGCCGCTTCAGGGTGCCCTGGGCCAAGGCCGAACTGGCGCTGGCGAACATCCGGGTGGAAGTGGAGCTCGGCTTTGACGCTGCGACCGCGTTCAAGGAAGCGAACCGCTGCCTGAACTGCGATGTCCAAACTGTATTCAACCGGCAAACCTGCATTGAATGCGATGCATGCGTGGATATCTGTCCCATGGATTGCATCACGTTCACCTCCAACGGCGAAGAGAAAGACTTGCGTGCGCGCCTGAAGGCCCCCGCTGTGAACCTGGCCCAAGAGCTCTATGTGTCTGGTGCATTGAAAACCGGTCGTGTGATGGTCAAGGACGAAGACGTCTGTCTGCACTGTGGCCTGTGCGCCGAACGCTGCCCCACCGGGGCGTGGGATATGCAGAAATTCTTGCTCACCACCACACCGGCCGGGCCGAAGTGCCGCGACCCCAAAACGACCCACCGCACCACGGAGTCCGCATGAAACGCATCGAAGCTGTCAACGACTTTGTCATCAAGTTCGCCAACGTGAACGGTTCCGGTTCGGCCTCGGCCAACGAGCTGTTCGCCAAAGCCATCTTGCGCATGGGCGTGCCTGTTAGTCCGCGCAACATCTTTCCCAGCAACATCCAGGGCATGCCGACCTGGTACGAGGCGCGCGTGTGCGAGCAAGGCTACCTGGGGCGGCGCGGTGGCGTCGACATGATGGTGGCCATGAATCCGCAAACCTGGGATGCCGACGTGGCCGAGATTGCGAGCGGGGGCTACCTGTTCTATGACAACACTAGACCCATTCCCGAGTCCAAATTTCGCAAGGATATCGAAGTCATTGGGATCCCGCTGACGGAAATTAGCCACGCGGCCTATTCGGACCCGCGCCAGCGCCAGCTGTTCAAAAATATTATCTACGTGGGCGCCTTGTCGGTGCTGCTCGATGTGGACGCCGACGTGTTCGAGAAGCTGTTTGCCGAGCAGTACCGGGGCAAGGAGATGCTGCTCGAATCGAACGTGCGCGCCCTCTATCTGGGGCGCGATTACGTCAAGACCCACCTCGCTGCACCACTGGGGATTCGGGTACGGCGCTGCGACAAGGTCGGCGATCAGATCTTCACCGACGGCAACAGTGCGGCAGCGCTCGGTTGCCTGTATGGCGGCGCGACGGTGGCGGCCTGGTATCCGATCACCCCGTCGTCATCGGTGCCGGAGGCATTCCAGAAGTATTGCGACAAGTACCGGGTAGAGGAGGGGACCGGACAGCATCAGTTCGCCATCGTGCAAGCCGAAGACGAACTGGCCTCGATCGGCATGGTGGTAGGGGCCGGATGGAACGGCGCGCGTGCCTTCACCGCCACCTCCGGCCCTGGCATCTCCTTGATGACCGAATTCATCGGCCTGGCCTACTTCGCCGAGATTCCCGTCACGATTATCAACGTGCAGCGCGGCGGCCCGTCCACCGGGATGCCGACCCGGACCCAGCAATCGGATCTGCTTGCGTGCGCCTATGCCTCGCACGGCGACACCAAGCATGTCCTGCTGTTTCCGCAAGATCCGCATGAGTGCTTTGAGCATGCGGCCGCTGCGCTGGACTTGGCGGACCGCCTGCAAACACCGATTTTCTTGATGTCCGACCTCGACATCGGCATGAATCAGCGCCTGTGCAAACCGTTTGTGTGGGACGACGCGCGCCAATACGACCGCGGCAAGGTCATGACGGCCGCCGAACTGGAAGCGGGCAAGGATTTTGGCCGTTACAAGGACGTCGACGGCGACGGGATCCCGTGGCGCACGCTGCCTGGCACGCACCCGAGCAAAGGCAGTTTCTTCACCCGCGGCACCACGCGTGACCCGTATGCGCGGTACTCGGAGCGCGGGCCTGACTACACCTACAACATGGAACGCCTGCTGCGCAAATTCAAG
>JANPCW010000031.1:0-6002 GCA_031431155.1 Janthinobacterium sp.
GGGAAAGACGCAGGATGCGCAAGCGACGATTACCGAGTGGCTACGGGAGCATCCGTCCGATCAGAGCACACGGTTGTACTTTGCCAGCAGAAAACTGTTGAGCAAGGAATACAAACCGGCCATCGAGCAATTCGAAAAGATCACCCAGCAAGACCCGAAAAACGCCATCGCACTCAACGATCTGGCTTGGGCCTATCAACAGGAAAAGGATAGCCGGGCGCAGGCTGTTGCCGAGCGCGCTTACAGGCTGGTCGCCACCAACCCCGCGATCATGGACACGCTGGGCTGGATTTTGTTCGAAAAGGGTGACACCGGCCGCGCCGTCCCCTTGCTGCAAAAAGCCAGCGCGCTGGCGCCAAATGCAGTCGAAATTCGCTATCACCTTGGCCTTGGCTTGGTCAAGCTGGGCGACAAGCGCGGCGCGCGCAAGCAATTTGAGCAGATCCTCGCCTCCGATAAGAACTTTGCGAAACGCGATGAGATAAAGGCGATGCTGGCACAACTTTAGCGTCTGGCGAAGGTTCCGCCAAGCGATCGCGCTATGCTGATCGGGCCTTGCACGAGAAGTCCAGGGCCTTCGCATGCGCTTGCCCTCGCCCTCGCCCATCCGGGCTGTCCTCGACAAGATTCCCCGGTGCCAAGTGATCGGGCATACGCAATAAAATTGCGGCGTGCAGGCGCCAAGCTTGATTCTAGCGGGGATAGATGTTGATGGTAAGGAAGTAATCAGCGTGATCGTGACATTCCGTAACGGCTGGGCCATCGGGGAATGCCTCCCCTGCGGCCGTGGTAAAGCCCGATTGCCAGGTGCGGAACCGATGGAATGAATCGCCCCAGCAAAATCTGCAGCCAAATTCACGCGCTCCTGGACAGCCAGTCAGATCCGCGGACGGGCCTGACTAGCTAAACCGCATCGCGCCACTTCAGGCTACTCTACGTGCTGCTCCGACCTTGCGGACCGAAGCAAAAAGTGCCGCCAATCCAATGCCAAGCAGCAGTACACTGCCTGGCTCAGGGACCTGCACCCGTTCCGTCAACTGCAAGTTGACCGTTTCGCGCATCGATAGGTTCAGGGTATAAGTGCCCGCAGCAAGATTGTTTGTGGTGGCATTAAAGCAGCCGGTCGGGGTCGAGCCGACCGGGCAGTTGGCAGGATCGTAGACCAAAGGACCGAAGTTGCCAGGCAAGGCGGTGAGGCTGGTATTTAGCGTGAAGGCATCGGCATTTTCAGTCCCACCCGTTATCGGGCCCAGCACGCCGTCCGGTGCCCAGTTGAATACCACCTGACCGGTGTTGTTGACGATATTAAAGTTGAGCGCCAAAATCCCTTCCGCTTGCGACGGGAAGATCGCGTTGTTCGACAAAAGCACGCGGATGAGCGGATCGGAATCGAACTGGAAGTTGAAAGTCGCCAGGGGGCCCGCGACCACGAAGGTGGACGTAATCAACGTTGCGGAGGAGTTGCCCGCAGAGGCAGTGGCCGTCGAGTTGGTCAGCAATTTCCCTTCTGCGAAGTTGCGTGCGCGCGTGAAATCGGCGCCCAGGACTTGTTGGGAGTCAATCGATGCGTCAGCGACAATATAAGAGACCGGCGCCCCCTCGTTGGTCGTGTAGGTATTGCTGATATAGGTTGGGAAATTGATCTGGGATGGTGCAGCATCGGTCACGCCGGCGCCGCCGTTTGTCACGCAAGTGGTATTCGGCAAGCAGGCCTTTGAATCAGAATTGTTGACAGTTCCCCCAAGCGTAATGCTACTCGTAGGCGTTATGATGAGATTTGTAACGTCGTTAAACGCACGGGCAAAAGCGACTGCTTGTGCGCCCGAGCTTGCGGCGAGCAAGCCCGCTACAGCAATGGCAATAAGTGACTTTTTCATCTTACCTCTCCTGGATTGTTAGGCAACGTTCAAATAAATCGACAAACCGGCATGAACGAGCTTGCGCGGAGGTCGGATCAATATCAGCAATAACTATGCCAAATATAATAATCGTTATTTATCAATCACTTGCCTATGCAACAGATGCGGGAGTGTAAAGAAAGTTGACAGCGTTGGTAACGACGCCGATTGAAGTCACTGGATCCCGTCCAGGGCCGGAGCGGCGAGATTCGCACCGAACGCCTTTGGTTATAGTTGGCAGCAACAATACTGGTGCCAATTCACCGAGTTAACGATGTAAAGAATTCCGGCAAGCGCGGCATTTGGTTCAAGCTACGCGTATCACGCGCAGTTCATTTCCAGGGAAATACCGACCTTCCTTGCTAAGGTGGTTCGGCGGTTAAATCCGGGGCTTCAAAAGATGGCCCGGTAGTTTCCGACTTGCTTAATTGAATCCCATCGATTTAGATCAATGATCGTTGCTACCTACCCGGCTATTCTTGCTTGTCACTTGAAATATAAAAAACACAAGAAATAGTAAAACCATGATCGGGCACGCGTTGCGAGCGCTGCTCTATTCATTACCAAAATCGACGCATGCCGCACGGGGTACAGCTCGAATCCATGTTGAAGGCGAAAATCATGAAATTTCTAACCGCGTTTGCAAACTCTGGTCCACAAATCCCCGATGGC
This sequence comes from Janthinobacterium sp., assembly GCA_031431155.1. Classification (GTDB taxonomy): domain Bacteria; phylum Pseudomonadota; class Gammaproteobacteria; order Burkholderiales; family Burkholderiaceae_D; genus JANPCW01. The sequence goes on from JANPCW010000031.1 coordinate 2,571, forward strand.
GTATCCAGCAGTGCGTTTGGGCAGTCGGTTTATTCCAACTATCCTTCAAAGCGATCTCGCGACGCGTAAAACTCACCAGTGCATAGACATGACGCCGCGACTGACATTGCGCGAACATTGCCTTGTCCAAAGCGGCCCGTTTTTTCCACTCTTAGTGATTACACCTTAATATGAAAATTCAATCAATCCTTGCGGCAGCAGTTTATTCCACTTTCCTGGCTGCATGCGGCGGTGGCGGCGGTGGCGATGGCGGCGGCGGCGGCACCCCAGCAAATGTCACGCCAGTTTCCAACGCCGGACCGGCGCAAAGTGTCGTCACTGGCAGTGCCGTCACACTGGACGGCACTGCCAGTTCGGACGCCGACGGCGATCCTTTGACTTACGCGTGGACACTAACAACCATGCCGACCGGCAGCACAGCGCTGCTCAGTAGCGCCGCGCTTTCCAAGCCGGCGTTCACAGCCGATCTTGGCGGCGATTACATTATCAGCTTGGTGGTCAATGATGGGAAGGTCAGCAGCGTTCCGAAAACAGTCACCGTAACGGCCGGCGCACCGATCAATCCGTTACCGGTGGGCGCGGGGACAATGGTGCAAATTTCAGCTGCGCCATTCAGTTTTTACAAGGTGGCCGATACGGCCGGTGTCAGCGCGGTTGGTCAGAACGACAGCTGCGGATCGTTCAGAGCGACGGACGTGATCGAGCCTAGCGGTATCGTCGTTGCGCTCAGCAGTGACGGCACCAAGGTCTATGAGATCGACATACGGGGCGGCGTGTGCAAGTTCATGTTCACCACCCCGACACCGATGAAGGCAATGGCCGCTTATCGAGGCGGGGCGGTGGTGACGCTTCCGAATGCGTATGTATCGATGGTGGGCTCGGATGGCTATCTGCACCACTTCGACCGGCAAGGAGGCGTAGTCTCCTTCCTGTTGAAAGGTAACTCCGGCGACCCTGCCATTCCGAATTTGACGAGACTCGACGGAATCGACTATGCATCCAATGGAACTTTGTACGGTCTGGTTGACGGGGTTTTATGGAACCTCGATAGCATCGGCACCGGCGCCCTGTTCGCAACGGGCGTAGCAGGTTCGTCGGATATCGATATTGCAGCCGATAACACACTGCGTTTCATTACCAACGGTCAGTTATGGCGTCTTAATCTGGCCAATAATACTGTCAGTTCAGTTATTTTCGATGGTTTTGTAGCGTCAGGTGCAATCGTGTCTCGTTGACATCCGACCAAGCGGTGAGTCTCGCAGCGTCGACACGGACGAGGCAAGACTCACCGGATGTATTTTGGGAGTCAACGAGTCTACCTTTCCGGCGTTATTTTCCCGATACTTTCCCGGCCACGCCTTCAACGAAATAATCCATCTTGTTTAAGGCGTCGTCCGACATCGGTCCTTTTTCAAGACGTACCTTGCCTTCATTATCCTTGACCGGCCCCGTGAACGGCGTCAGGGTGCCGGCTACGATTTCCTTCTCTTTCGCCAGGACGAATTGCTTCACGCTGCTTGGCACCGCCGGGCCATACCCTTCCAGCTTGACCATGCCATCCTTGATGCCGCCCCAGGTGGCGCTCGATTTCCACTTGCCATCGAGTACCGCCTGCGCTTGCTGGGTGTAATACGCGCCCCAGTGATGAGTGACGGCGGCCAATTGCGCCTTCGCTCCGAATTTTTTCATGTCTGAATGATAAGACACCGCATACTTGCCCTTCTCTTCGGCCGCTTGCACTACAGCGGTCGAATCGGTGTGGTGGGTGACGACATCGGCCCCCTGCCCCATCAAGGTGATCGCGGCATCGCGTTCCTTGCCCGGATCAAACCAGCTGTTGACCCAGATAACCTTCACTTGGGCCTTTGGGTTCACGCTGCGCATGCCGCGTGTGAAGGCGTTAATCCCTTGCAGCACTTCAGGAATCGGGAACGCGGCGACGTAGCCGGCCACGCTCGATTTGCTCATCTTCCCTGCCAGCACCCCAGCCAGATAACGGCCTTCGTAAAAGCGCGCATTCGTGGTGGCGACATTGCTCGCGTTTTTGTATCCTGTCACGTGGACGAATTTGACATCGGGAAATTGCCGGGCCACCTTCAGGGTCGGGTTCATATAGCCGAACGAGGTCGTAAACACCAGCTTACTGCCTTGCTGCACCAAGTCGCGGATGACGCGCTCCGCGTCCGCGCCTTCGGGCACGTTTTCAACGAACTTGGTCGCCACTTTCGAGCCCAGGTTTTTTTCCAGTTCTTTTCGTGCAATGTCATGCTGGGTAGTCCAGCCGGCATCGCCGATCGGGCTGACATAGACAAAGCCGATCTTGAGTGGCGCGACCGGCGCCGCAGCGAACGCTGTGGCAGAGAACGCAATAGCGGGTAGCAAGACAGCGGCACTGATTGCGCCGCGCATTTTTATGGACATGGTTTTCCTCATGATGACTCCCACCAAAACAGCAATATCAGACCCCGCCGCGGGGGAGAAACGGCGGGCAGAAAAAATTGAAACGCGCCGGCGCAGTGTGCCTAACTGTCAGGATTGAAATGCTTGCCAAGCGAGGCCGGCATATTCAATTTGATGTAATTGGCGTTCGACGAGATCAGCACCAGAACCACAATGGTGGCAATGTAAGGCAGCATCGACAGCAATTGCGAGGCGATCGGCACTCCCAGCCCCTGCGCATGAAATGTGAGGATCGTGACGCCGCCGAACAGGTAGGCGCCGCCGACGACCCGGGCCGGGCGCCAAGTAGCAAACGTGGTCAGTGCCAGCGCGATCCAGCCGCGCCCGGCGACCATGCCTTCAACCCATAGCGGCGTGTAGACCAGCGATAGAAATGCGCCTGCCAAGCCGCAGCAGGCGCCGCCGAACATGATGGCGGCAAGGCGGATCCGGCGCACATCGTAGCCGAGTGCGTGGGCCGAGGAAGGCGACTCGCCCACGGCGCGCAACACCAGGCCGGCGCGCGTCTTGTAGAGGAACCAGGCGATTGCCGCGCACAGCAGCAAGGACAGGTAGACCATCGGATGCTGTTTGAAGAGCGCAGTGCCGATAAAGGGGATGTGCTCAAGATACGGAATCGCAAATTTTCCGTTGTGCAAGCTGTTGCCCACATAATTGATGCCGATATAGGTCGAGGCGCCCGTGCCGAACAGGGACAAGGCCAGTCCCGTCGCATACTGGTTGGTACCGAGCCAGACGGTCATCCAGGCGAAAAAGCCGGACAGCAGCATGCCCGACACGGCCCCCGCGAGAAAGCCGAGCGCAACATTGCCGCTATAAATAGTGGTGGCAAAGCCGATGATGGCGGCCACCAGCATCATCCCTTCGGCGCCCAGATTAACAACCCCCGATTTTTCATTGATCAACAGGCCGAGCGCAGCCAGCATGAGCGGGGTGCCGGCATTGATGCTCGCTGCAATGAGGGGGGCGATC
>JANPCW010000032.1:0-3567 GCA_031431155.1 Janthinobacterium sp.
CTACACGCTCAAGACTGTTTTCGATCCCCAGCACGGCCTGCTTCTCAATCCCGCCAACCTGGTGGGCATCGTCTCGCTGATTTTTTGGGGGCTGACGTTCATTGTGTCGCTCAAGTATGTGACGCTGGTGCTGCGCGCCGACAACCGCGGCGAGGGCGGTATCATGGCCCTGACCGCGCTGGCGCTGAACTCGGTGAGTAAATTGTCGCGCTGGCACTACCCGCTGATGCTGATCGGCGTGTTCGGCGCCACCATGTTTTATGGCGACAGCGTGATCACCCCGGCCATTTCCGTGTTGTCGGCAATCGAAGGGCTGGAAGTGGCCACCCCGGCCCTCAAGCCCTATGTGATTCCGCTGACGATCCTGGTGCTGGTGACGCTGTACGCGGTGCAGTCGCACGGCACGGCCGGCATCGGGCGCTGGTTCGCACCGGTGATGATGCTGTGGTTCGCCGCGCTGGCGGTGATGGGCATCATCAACATCGTGCACGCGCCTGAAATCCTGGCCGCCCTCAATCCATGGAATGCGCTGGTGTTCATGATCCAAAACCGCTTCCTCGCGTTCGTGGCGCTGGGCGCGGTGGTGCTGGCCTTCACCGGGGCCGAAGCCCTGTATGCCGACATGGGCCACTTCGGCAAAAAGCCGATCCGCATGGCTTGGTTCCTCATCACATTCCCGGCGCTGGCGCTGAACTACCTGGGGCAGGGCGGCTTGCTGATGGCCCACCCGGAAGCGATCGTCAATCCGTTCTACCATCAGCTGGGGACGTGGAGCATTTACCCGCTGGTGGTGCTGTCGACCCTGGCCACCGTGATCGCCTCGCAGGCCACCATCTCGGGTACGTTCTCGATGACCAAGCAGGCGATCGCACTCGGTTTCTTTCCGCGCATGCGGGTGCTGCACACATCCGAAAGCCAGATCGGGCAGATCTACATTCCGATGGTCAATTGGCTGCAGTTGATTGTGGTGCTGCTGGCGGTGATCGGTTTCGGCTCGTCCGAGAACCTGGCCGCCGCTTACGGGATCGCCGTCACCGCGACCATGCTGGCGACCACGATCTTGACCTTTTTCGTGATCCGCTACCGCTGGAAGATGAACTTGCTCCTGTGTTGGGCTGCGACCGGTTCTTTCCTGGTGATCGACATCACGTATTTCTCGGCCAGTGCCTTGAAGCTGTTCCACGGCGGCTGGTTCCCGCTGATGCTGGGCTCGATCCTGTTTACTATTATGTTGACCTGGAAAACCGGGCGCCAACTGGTCTTCCAAAACCTGCTGAAACACGCGATCCCGCTGGAAGAATTCCTGCAATCGCTGTTCGTCGCGCCGCCGCTGCGGGTGCCCGGCACCGCCATTTTCCTGCGCGGCGAGAGCGATGGCGTTCCGCACGCGATGCTGCATAACCTGTCGCACAATAAAGTGTTGCACGAACGGGTGGTATTTTTGACCGTCCATATGCTGGAGGAGCCGTGGGCGCAGCCTGCCGAGCAGGTCAGGATCATCGGCCTGGGCCACAACTGTTATCAACTCAATGTGTATTACGGTTTCAAGGACGAGCCTGACATTCCGGCGGTGCTGGCTTATTGCAATGAGCACGACCTGCCGTTCGAGATGATGGAAACCTCATTCTTCATCGCGCGTCAGACCGTGATTTCGACCCCCGGGCAAGGCATGCAGCCGTGGCGCGAGCACTTGTTCGTGACCCTGTCACGCAACGCGCGCGGGGCTGCCGACTACTATCAGATTCCGAGCAACCGCGTGATCGAACTCGGCACCCAAGTGGAAATCTGACCCGAGCGGGCGGTCGTCTTTTTTCGCATGGCACAGACTCGATTTTTGGCGTAGGATTGATCAATCCGCTATAAAACGATTCTTGCCATAGGCGCAACCCAAGCGCCAACGAGTGCATGGAGACTGAAGCGATCAGACTTGCCGTGGTGATGCAGCGCACGCCGCTTGCCAGCCGCTGGCAGCCATTTCAATGGAAGCCGCTCGAACTGACGGGCGCTACCCTGCTGCCCGACGACCAAGCGCGTTGCCTGCGCAATGATCCGGCCGATATCCGCTGGCTGTTTACCGGTTTCGACATCAAGCTGTTCAGCGACGAAGCCGAAGGTTACTTTCTCAATATCGATTCGCCCGCACCGTGCTGGTTCGTGATGTGGCGTCTCGAAGAGATGGCCGGGGTCGAGGTGGCGGTGCCCAAGCATGTCACGCTGTCGTATAACGAAGCGGCGCGCCTGATGGATGGCGGCGAGCAGGTCGATACCCTGCCTGCAACTCCGGCCATCATCGAGCGCCTGACCGCGTTCGTGCAGGAGCACTACCGTCCCGAGCCAAAACGAAAACGCCGCAAACCATCGTTCGAGGGTGGTGCCGGGGTTGAGCAGATGGCCAAGGCCGAGGGTGGTGTGAATGGAAGCTGAACGTTTTTTCGCGCGTTGGTCCAGGCGCAAGACGCAGTCGGTCGACGCCGCGCAGGTGGTAGTGGCCGACGCCAGCGCCAACGCCGCGCCGCCGGTGCCGGTGGACGATACGGCCACACCCCACCCCACGCTGGACGATGTTGCCGCGCTCACGCCCGAATCGGATTTCACGCCGTTCATGGCGCGCGGGGTCGATCAAACGGTGCGCCGCAGCGCGATGAAAAAACTGTTCGCCGATCCGCACTTCAATGTGATGGATGGGCTCGACACCTACGTCGGCGATTTCCATACGTTCGAGCCGATTCCGCCTGCGATGCTGGCAATGCTGAACCATGCGCAGGCATTGCTGAACCCGCTGGCGCAGCTGGAAAGTCCGTTGATGCGCTTGCTCGAATCACCGGTCGAGCAAGCATTGGAACAAGCTGGGGCCAGCGCGCCGCAGCTCGATCAAGCCGCGCTGGCCGAGAGCGTTACAATTCCAGCCCAAGCCAGCGCAGACAGTTCGGGCATCGCTGCCATTGATGCCACCAAGGACACGGAGCCGCCGACCAATGACGACCCAATTTAAAGTCTGCAGCTGCAATTCGACGATGCCGCTCGATGCCGGTGCGGGCGCGGCCCTTGGCGCCGCGCTCGGCAGCGGCCCACTCGGTGTCGCGACCCAATTATGCCGGCGCGAGATCGGTAGTTATCTCGGTGCGCTGCAAGGCGTCGATCAGGTTGTTCTCGCCTGCACCCAGGAGCAGCAGCTGTTCGCGGAACTGGCGCAGCAAAAGGCAACAGTCGCCACCGTCCGTTTCGTCAACATCCGCGAAACGGGGGGCTGGGGCGCACAGGCGAAGCAGGCGCTGCCGAAGATGGCGGCCTTGCTGGCGGCCGCCGCGCTGCCAGATCCGGACCCGGTGCCGACGGTCGACTACGATTCGGCCGGCCATGTGTTGCTGATCGGCCCGTCCGAGCGCGTGCTGCCATGGGCCAAGCGGCTCGCCGCCCAGCTCGATGTCAGCCTGTTGTTGACCTCCGGCTATGGTGGCGAAGTGTTGGCGGACCGGCTGTATCCGACCTTCTCCGGCACGCGCATTAAAATCGACGGCTGGCTCGGGGCGTTCAAGGTGAACTGGGAACAGGCCAATCCGATCGACC
>JANPCW010000033.1:0-1946 GCA_031431155.1 Janthinobacterium sp.
TCGCGGAGCTGGCGGACCAGCGGTTCATCCGAAGGCCCGAGGCCGCCGCCGATCCGCAGTTTCAGTTGCGGCACTTGTCCGCGCTCCCGAATCTTCACGTACGCATCCACCAGGAGTTCGATGCCTTTCTCCCGGCACATGCGCGCAAAGTAACCGAGCACGGGCGGATCGGGCGACATCGGCGCGGGCGCGAAGCCATCGAGATTGATGCCGTTCGGCACGACACGGACCCGCGCGGAAGCAAGGCCCAGACGTTCAGACATCAAGCGGGCGAAGTAGTCGCTCGGGGCGACGAACAGATCCACGTCCTGGGCGCGTTGCGCGAGAATGTCCAAGCCGCAAGGGGGAACACGACATAGTACCAAAATTCGTTGGCCAGGCTCCAAAGCGGTCCATTGGTTCCAAACACCGGTGACGCGATCGTTTGGAGAAACGCAATGTTGGCAAGCAGCGTCGTGAAGCTATTGTCGGCAGGATTAAGAATTCCAGGTCCGCTTGCCAAAATTCTAAAGTAGGCCCCGTCATAGCCGTTTCCCGCTGTCAGCCAAGTACCGGTACGGTCGAGTGCGAGCGTCACGATCAGCGCCGGTACGACGACGGTCCACAGCCGCGTCAGGCGCGCCACCAAATATGCACCCCATGACCAAGTGCCAGCGACGATCGCGGTTAAGGCTTTGCCGCCCACTAAGAAACCGCTCAATGCAAAAAAAGCGAGCACGGACTGATGGCCGAGCCCAGCGAAGAAATACAGCATTCTATCGGCTAAGCTTGGTGTGTGTAGGCTGCCAAAGTCGACGAGTAGGAAGCCGCGGAGGTGGCCAACGACAACGCCTAACGCGCACAACCCGCGCAGCATGTCGAGATGGATGAAGTGCCTCTGCGATGAGGGATCGGAATCAGTCGGCATCAAGGTGTGCGAGGCTTCTGGGCAATGGCGATCATGGATTTGGCGAGAGGTGGAATTCGCCCGACGCGGAGAAATTCGATCTGAGAAAATCCTGCTTCTTCCAGAAGCGTTGTCAGTGTCTTAATTGAAAAAAACTTGACGTGACCACCGTCCCACAAAGCCGTGAAATGAAAATCGAGTTTTCCAGAAACAGCCAGCGCTATGTTCTTCATGTAGCCGTGATATGGGGTGGATATAACAGCGGTTCCACCCGGCTCAATAAGATCAAATAGTGTTTTTGCAAACTGGCGTGGCGCGAAACAATGTTCGACAACTTCAAGGCTCACGACTAAGGGAAAACGACCGTGGATGGACGCGAGGTCATCGTATGCACTGCCGACGGCAAACTTGCATTGCGGATAGGCCTTCCGCGCCTGTGCAATGCCGCTTTCAGAAATGTCGATTGCCGTGACCGTAATTCCGAGACCGGAAAGAAAATTCGCCGTAGCGCCGCTGCCGCAGCCCAAATCGAATGCAGTCTGATTTGGCTTGCCTCGCATGACGTCTCCGGCGATCCGGCGTACTTCCGGCCACAGATAGGCGTTTGCCCAAGTCGGCTTGGCATCTTGGTAGTGGTATTCCGGGCAAACGTTGCTCATGTGTTCGTGTTTCTCCAACTGACCGACCTACACATTTTTGGTGCGCCGCTCGATGATCCTGAGAGCCAATAGCGCTTCGGCCAGCATGCGCTGGAGCGCGTAAAACAGCCCGGGCTTTCCATCGAGAAAACCGCCGCGCAGAACATAGCAGCTTGCGAATACGGCGAAGGGTGCCAACAGGGGAAATCGGCGTATGCGGTCAGCAAGTCCGAGTTCCGACCAAGGTTTGGTGGCGATGCTATCCGCCTCCAGTAGCATGTAGCGGTCTTGCGCAATCAGCCATTGCGAAAGCGGCTTGCGGTCATCGTGCAGTAGTTTGCACCGAAGCACACGGGTGGGACCCTCGAGTTGGAGCCGGTGCGTATGGCCGTCTTGCACATAGCTCCCCTTCGTCCGGCGAT
>JANPCW010000034.1:0-2850 GCA_031431155.1 Janthinobacterium sp.
CCGCTTCGGCCTCGATCGGCGCGCGCATGGCGGCGCTGACGCCGCGCGAACGCGAAGTGCTCGAACTGATTATCGCCGGCAAGCTCAACAAGATCATTGCCGACCAGCTCGCCATCAGTCCCAAGACCGTCGAGGTCCACCGCGCCCGCGTCATGGAAAAGATGGGCGTGCGCTCGGTGGCGGTACTGGTGCAGGCAGTCATGGCGGGGCGGCAAGGGTAGCTGTGCCCGCTGCAAAACGATGCGGCAGTGCCGGCGCCCGCAGCCAAACCACAGCGCAAACCCTGACTATTTCGGCAGCGCCGGTTCGGCCTCGGTCCAGCCCCCGCCCAGCACCTTGTACAGGGTGACTTGATTTTGCAGCTTAGCCAGATTGGCCTGGATCGCCGCTTGCTGGGCGCCGAACAGCGAGCGCTGGGCGTCGAGCAGGTCGAGGTAGCTGGCCGCCCCGTTCTGGTAGCGCAAGTCCGACAGCTTGAAACGCTCGGCTTCCGCCTCGGCCACCGCTGTTTGCGCCCGCAATTGCTCGCCGAACGTGGCCTGGCCGGCCAGCGCATCGGACACTTCGCGGAACGCGCTCTGGATCGATTTTTCGTACTGCGCCAGCGCGATCTCGCGCGCCGCCTTGGCGCTGCCCAGGTTGGCCCGGGTGCGCCCGTAGTCGAAAATGGGCAGCAGCATCTGGGGCGCGATGGTCCATGCGAACGAGCCGCTCTTGAATAGGGCGCTGAGCTCGCCGCTGGCGCTGCCCGCGCTGCCGGTCAGCGAAATGCGCGGGAAGAAGGCGGCGCGGGCCGCGCCGATGTTGGCATTGGCCGCGATCAGCTGCTGTTCGGCTTGCCGGATGTCGGGGCGCGCCGTCAACAGCGCCGACGGCAGTCCGGCCGGCAGCTCGTCCAGTGCAGTGGCCGCGAGCGCGGCGCCCGGCGTCAGGGCCGGCGGCAACGGCTGGCCGACCAGCAAAATCAACAGGTTGGCATCTTGCGCGCGCTGGCGCTGCTGCTGGGCCAGCGTGACGCGCGCCCCTTCCACCAGCGAGCGGGCTTGCTGGAAATCGAGCCCGGACACCACGCCGTTGTCGAACTTGAGCTTGGTAAGTTTCAGCGATTCGTCGCGCGCCGCCAGGGTCTGTTGCGTCAGGGCCAGCAATTCGTCATCGGCCAGAATGCTCAGATAGACATTGGCGACTGACGCGATCAGGCTGATTTGCGCGCTCTTGCGCGCTTCCTCGGTGCTCAGGAACTGGGCCAGGGCGGCGTCGCTCAAACTTTTCACGCGGCCGAAGAAATCGAGCTCGAACGCGGTCACCGTCAGACCGGCCGTGTAGTTGTTGCTGATGGTGTCGTTGGCGCCGGGCGCCCGGCTGCCGCTGGCGCCAAGGTTCACGGTCGGGGCGCGGTCGGCGCGCCGGATCTGGTACTGGGCGCGCGCTTGCTCGATGTTCAGCAGCGCCACCCGCAAATCGCGGTTGTTGTGCAGCGCCAGTTCGATCAGCTGCTTGAGGCGCGCATCGCCGAAATAGCGCTGCCACGCGATGTTGGCGGCCGCTTGGCTGGGATCGCGTGGATTGCTAGCATCCGGGAACACGCTTGCCACCGGGGCGGCAGGGCGCTGGTAGCTTGGCGCCATCGAGACGCAACTGGCCAACAGCATGGACAGCGCCAGCGGGGCAAGCGCCCCGGAAATTCGCTCAAATCGCATCATCATCGTATCCCTTGATTGGTGGCGCGCCCGCCTCTTCATGCGCATATTTCTTGCGCTGGCGTTCGCTGCCCTTGAATAATTTACGTACCGCTACGAAGAACACGGGTATGAAAAATACGCCCAGTGCCGTCGCGCTGGCCATGCCGCCCATCACGCCGGTGCCGATGGCGCGCTGGCTGGCCGAGCCGGCGCCGCTGGAAATGGCGAGCGGCAGCACCCCGAGAATGAAGGCCATCGAGGTCATCAGGATCGGGCGAAAGCGCAGGTGGCAGGCTTGCAGCACCGCTTCCACGGCGCCTTTTCCCTGCGCCTGCAAGTCTTTGGCGAACTCGATGATCAGCACCGCATTCTTGGCGCCCAGCCCGATGATGGTGATCAGGCCGACCTTGAAGTAGACGTCGTTCGGAAAGCCGCGCCCGGTCGCCGCCAGCAGCGCGCCCAGTACGCCGAGCGGCACCACCAACAGCACGGCCACCGGAATCGACCAGCTTTCATACAGGGCGGCCAGGGCCAGGAACACGGCCAGCAAGGCAAAGCCGAGCAACACGAACACGGTCGAGCCGGACAGCTTTTCTTCGCGCGACTGGCCGGTCCATTCGAAGGCGAAGCCGGGCGGCAGCTGGGCCGCCAGACGTTCCATTTCCGTTAGCGCCTCGCCCGTGCTGTGGCCCGGGGCCGCGTCGCCGGCGATGCGCATGGTCGAATAACCGTTGTAGCGCACGGTTTGCATCGGGCCCGTGATCCAGCGCGTGGAAGCGAAGGCCGAGAGCGGAACCGGCTGGCCCTTGCCGTTCAAGGCATTCAGCCTGAGCAGGTCGTCCGGCTGCATGCGCGCGGCGGCATCGGCTTGCACCACCACCCGCTGCAGCCGGCCCGCGTTCGGAAAGTCATTGATGTAGGCCGAACCGAGCGAGGTGGAAATGGCCGCATTGATGGCGTCGAAGGTCACGCCCAAGGCATTTGCCTTGTCGCGGTCGACGTCCAGTTGCAGCTGGGGCGCATCTTCCAGCCCTTCGGGGCGCACCCCGGCCAGGATGGCGCTCTTGGAGGCCATGCCCAATAGTTGGTTGCGCGCCGCCAGCAAGGCTTCGCGGCCCTTGCCGCCCCGGTCTTGCAGGCGGAAAGAGAATCCTGTACCGCGCCCCAG
>JANPCW010000035.1:0-2146 GCA_031431155.1 Janthinobacterium sp.
GGACGATGGTGATGGTTCGTCCGCTAGGCCTTGTCAACGACGACGACAAGACCTTGAAAGCCGGCGGCGTCTACAACGTCGGCTTTGCTGTGCATGATGACAACATCACCACGCGCGGCCACCACATCTCGTTTGTAAAAAAGCTTGGGCTCGGCGCCAAGAAGAACGCCAAGGTTGATATCAACGCTGTCAAACTGCCGTAACGCGGCAATCTACCCCGGGTCTGGCTTTCAGGTCCGGGTCACAGCGCCTTGTTGCGCAATCTTAGCGCATTCGTAATCACCGAGACCGAACTGAGGCTCATCGCCGCGCTCGCAATCATTGGACTCAACAACAATCCCAACCACGGATAGAGCACACCGGCTGCAATCGGCACGCCGACGAAATTGTAGATGAAGGCGAAAAACAGGTTTTGCCGGATGTTTTTCATCGTATGCTGGCTCAGTAGCCGCGCTTTTGCGATCCCGCGCAAATCACCCTTGACCAGCACGATGCGCGCACTGTTCATCGCCACATCGGTGCCGGTACCCATCGCAATGCCGACGTTCGCCTGGGCCAGCGCCGGCGCATCGTTGACGCCGTCACCGGCCATCGCCACGATGCGCCCTTCCTGCTGCAACGCTTTCAAATAATTGAGCTTGTCTTCGGGCAGCACATCGGCGCGGAAATCGTCGAGCCCCAGTTGTTTGGCCACCGCGGCGGCCGTGGTTGCATTGTCGCCGGTCAGCACCACGATGCGCAGACCGGCCGCATGCAGCTGGTCGATCGCCTCGCGGGTGGTTGCCTTGATCGGGTCGGCCACGCTGACAATACCGGCGAGCTTGCCGTCGACACTCAAAAACATCACGGTTTGTGCCAGTTCGCGCAGCGTTTGCACTTGTTGGGCGACCGAGGAAGCGTCTATCTGTTCCGCTTCCATCAGGCGCATGTTGCCTAGCAAAGCCAGCTTGCCGTCGATGTGGCCGCGCACGCCTTTGCCGGTGATGGATTCGAATTGCGTGACCGGCTTGGGCGACAGGTTCTGTTGCTTGGCATGATTGACGATCGCCAGCGCCAGCGGATGTTCGCTGAGCGCGTCCAGGCTGGCCGCATAGTGCAGCACCTGCGTCTCGTCGAAGCCGCTGACGGCAATGACACGCTGGACCTTCGGTTTGCCTTCGGTGAGGGTGCCGGTCTTGTCGATCACCAGGGTGTCGACCTTTTCCATCAATTCGAGCGCCTCGGCATCCTTGATCAGCACGCCGTCAAGCGCGCCGCGCCCGACCCCTACCATGATCGAAATCGGGGTGGCCAGCCCGAGCGCACACGGGCACGCGATAATTAGCACCGAGACCGCCGCGATCAGGCCGTGGGCCAGCGCGGGAGGAGGGCCGAACAGGGCCCACACCACAAACGAGACGACGCCAATGGCGATCACGGCCGGCACGAACCAGCCCGAGACCTGGTCGGCCAGTTTCTGGATCGGTGCGCGCGAGCGTCCCGCTTCATTGACCATGTGAATGATCCGGGCCAGTAGCGTATCGGCGCCTATCTTGTCGGCGCGCAGCAAAAAAGTGCCGGTTTGATTGACGGTACCGGCCGTCACCTTGCTGCCACGCTGTTTTTCGACGGGGACGGGCTCGCCGGTAATCATCGATTCGTCCACATTCGAATGGCCGTCGACGATTTCTCCGTCGACCGGCACTTTGCCGCCCGGCTTGACGCGCAAGGTATCGCCCACTTGCACCAGGTCGAGATGGATCTCTTCTTCGGTGCCATCGGGCTTGATGCGCAGCGCCGTATTGGGCGCCAGTTCGAGCAGCGATTTGATCGCGCTATTGGTGCGGGAGCGGGCCCGCAACTCAAGCACCTGGCCCAGCAGCACCAAGGTCACGATGACCGCCGCCGCTTCGAAATACAAGGGCACCATGCCGCCCATCTTGAACGCATCGGGCAATGCGGCCGGAAACTGCAGGGCGAATGCGCTAAACAGATAGGCGGCAGCCGTGCCCAAAGCGATCAAGCTGAACATGTTCAGCTTCCACGTCTTGAATGAGGCCCCGCCGCGCACGAAGAACGGCCATCCGCCCCATAGCACCACGGGGCTTGCGAGAGCCGCCTGCAGCCAGTTGAAGGTGTCGATTCCCATCCAGTGGTGCAGGTTCAG
>JANPCW010000036.1:0-2300 GCA_031431155.1 Janthinobacterium sp.
AGATCGTCGGCATGCACGAAGTCTGTGATCCGGCGCCCGATCACGTCCGGCGCGGCATGCTGGAGCACGCGCGCGAAGGCCGGATTGACGCGGCGGAACGCGCCGTTGACGTCAGCGATGCACAGGATGTCGAGCGACAGATTGAACAGGCGGTCGCGCTCTTTTTCGACCCGGATGCGGCGCGTGACGTGGCTGCGTAACGCCCACAGGCTGCCGGCGACGACCAGTGTGAGGCCGATGATGAGGATCGCGGTCATCAGGCGCGGCAGCGCCGACTCGGTGCGATAGGCCGCCGCCCGCAGCGACAGCCCGACATCGACCGCGCCGAGCGGGATGGCGGCGGTCACATCGTCGCTGCGGTTGGCCGCGGAGTTGGCGGCGAGCACGCGCGCGTCCGGCCCGGTGATGGCCAGACGGTACTTGTCGCCGAACCAGTTCGGCACCAGATGGCGCAAGATACCCGGCACCGAGTAGGTGGCGACGAACACGCCAAGCGTCTCGCGCCCGCGTTGCGCCGGCACGAACAGATCGATTCCGACCTCGTTGCCGGCGTCGGCGCGCGGCGCACCGTAGGCCGCCCGCCCGCTTTCGCGCGCGCGCACGAAGGCGCGCGCGCGCGCACCGGCGAGCGGCTCGCCAACGATCCATTCGGTGGTCTCGAAGGGCGCGGCGCGGCGCACGATGCCGGCTGCGTCGAGCAAGGCAATACCGACCAACTCGGGATTGTTGGCGATATGCTGGCTGGCGCGGATCTGGAAGGCCGCGCTGTCGAGCCCGCCGTCCGCGTAGTCGCGCACCAGTTGTGCCACGAACTCCTGGTTGCTCTGCAGATGCAGGCGCATGGTCTGCTCGGCCCACTGCACATCGCGCGCGAGCGCGTTCGCTTCGAGCGCCGTCTCGCGTGCCTGCAGACCCCAGACCAGCGCCAGCATGGCGATCGCGAACACGCCCACGGCCACGTTGGGCAAGCTCCAGAGCCAGTCGCGGGTGCGGAAAGTCGGTTCGATCACGGGGTCAGTGCTCCTTTCATCAATCTGCTCGCGCCTGGCCACGTCTGAGTTGGCCACTTCGGCAAGGAGCTGCAATCATGCGCTAATTTGGTCAAGCTGGCGAGCCCGGGACCATAGGGAAAACCCTGACAGGGAAACTCCCGATTATGCGCCGAGCGCTTGTTGTGTATGGTGTGAACGGTCCCGCAGCCCCAACGGCCGCGGACTACACCATAAAAATTAGGAGATATGCATGGAACTCAAACTTAAGCTGACCGCCGCCGCCTTCGCCATCGGCTTGGCCTGCACCGCCCAAGCGGGGCAACCGATTCGCGTCGGCCTGTCCGGCCCGTTCACCGGCGGTTCCGCGCCGATGGGTGTGTCCATGCGCGACGGCATCCGGCTGGCCGCGCAGGAAATCAACGCCGCCGGCGGCGTGCTCGGCAGCCAGATCCAGCTGATCGAGCGCGACGACGAAGCCAAGAATGAGCGCGGTGCCCAGGTGGTGCAGGAACTGATCAACAAGGAGAAGGTGGTCGCCGCACTGGGCATTGTCAATACCGGCGTCGCGCTGGCCAGCCAGCGCTTCTACCAGGAAGCGAAGATCCCGATGCTGACCTCGGTGGCCACCGGTACGCTGGTCACCCGGCAGTTCCTGCCGCCGCAGTATCCCGACAACTACATCTTCCGCATTTCCGCCAGCGACACCATCCAGGCGGCGATGATCGTCAACGAAGCCACCGAGCGCCGCAATCTGAAAAAAGTGGCGATCCTGGCCGACTCCACCAACTATGGCCAGCTCGGGCGCGAAGACCTGGAGCGCGCGCTCGAAAAGAAAGGCATCAAGGCGGTCACCATCGAGAAGTTCAACATCAAGGATGTCGACATGACGCCGCAATTGCTCAAGGCCAAAGCAGCCGGCGCCGAAGCGGTGCTCACCTACGCGATCGGCCCGGAACTGGCGCAGATCGCCAACGGCATGGTCAAGCTGGGCTGGAAGGTGCCGATGGTCGGCAGCTGGACCCTGGCCATGTCGAACTTCATCGACAACGCCGGCCCGAACGGCGAAGGCGCGCGCATGCCGCAAACCTTCATCCAGGAACCGACCACGGCCAAGCGCAAGGCCTTCATCGAAGCCTACCAGAAGGCCTACAAGGTCGAGCGCATGTCGTCGCCGGTCTCGGCCGCGCAGGGCTACGACTCGATGTACCTGCTGGCCGCCGCCATCAAGCAGGCCGGCGGCACCGACGGCGTCAAGATCCGCGAGGCGCTGGAAAACCTGTCGGCCAAAGTCGTCGGCGTCATCCAGAC
>JANPCW010000037.1:0-5785 GCA_031431155.1 Janthinobacterium sp.
CGGTCCATTTGCACCTGCCGAAACCGCACGCGCCGTTTTTCGACCTGGTGCCGCCGCAAGGCATCAAGCTCACCCCAAAGCACTACGCTTACCTCAAAATTTCCGAAGGCTGCAACCATCGCTGCAGTTTTTGCATTATCCCATCGATGCGCGGCGACCTGGTCTCGCGCCCGATCGCCGAGCTGATGTTGGAAGCGGAAAACCTGTTCAAGGCTGGCGTGAAGGAATTGCTGGTCATTTCGCAAGACACCAGCGCCTACGGCGTCGATGTCAAGTTCCGTACCGGATTCTGGAACGGGCGCCCGGTCAAGACCCACATGACGCAGCTGGTTGGCGCGCTAGGCGAACTGGCCAAGCAATATGGCGCCTGGGTCCGTTTGCATTACGTCTACCCCTATCCGCATGTCGACCAGATCATCCCCATGATGAATGAAGGCCACATCCTGCCGTATCTGGACGTGCCGCTGCAACACGCGCACCCGGACGTATTAAAGCGCATGAAGCGCCCGGCCAGCGGCGAAAAAAATATCGAACGGATCCAGGCTTGGCGCGCGATGTGTCCGGACCTCACGATCCGCTCCACCTTCATCGCCGGTTTTCCGGGCGAAACCGAGGCCGAGTTTGAGTACCTGATGGATTTCATCAAGGAAGCGCAAATCGACCGTCTCGGGTGCTTTGCCTATTCCCCGGTGGAAGGCGCCAGCGCCAACGCGCTGGCCAACCCGGTGCCCGAAGAAGTACGCGAGGAGCGCCGCGGGCGCCTGATGCTGCTGCAGGAAGAGATCTCGAAACAGCGTCTGCAAGCGAAGATCGGCAACACCGTCAGGGTCTTGATTGATGAAGTGACCCGTAGCGGCGGCGTTGGGCGTTCGGCCGCGGATGCACCCGAGATCGACGGCGTGGTCTACGTCAAGCCGCCATTCGAGCCGCACAAGAAGCTGGTGGTGGGCGAGTTTGTCGACGTGACCGTCACCTCAAGTGATGCCCACGACCTGTGGGGCGCGGCTTGACCGGTCGGTCAGTTTGATTACCTGGCTATGACAAAAAACAAATCGCTCCAAACAACACTGATCCATAGCGGCTACACCGCGCCGGAAGGCTTCGCCGCCTTCCCAAGCGCGATCCACCATGCGTCGACCGTTCTGTTCAAGGACGTGGCCGCAATGCGTTCCGGTAACTGGAAAGAAAAATCGTCATACACCTACGGTTTGCACGGCACGCCAACCACCTTCACGCTCGAAGCGCGCCTGGCCGAAATCGAAGACGGCAAGTATTGCCTGCTGGCCCCGAGCGGGCTGGCGGCGATTGCGATGGTCGATTTCGCGCTTCTGAAAACGGGCGACGATGTGCTGCTGCCGGACAATGCCTACAACCCGAACCGCGAGCTGGGCAAGTGGCTCGCGCAAGACTTCGGCATCTCCGCGCGCTATTACGATCCCTTGATCGGCGCCGCGATTGCCGAGCTGATCCTGCCCAATACCAGGCTGATCTGGACTGAAGCGCCGGGCTCGGTGTCGATGGAAGTGCCCGACCTGCCGGCCATTTGCAAGGCGGCCCATGCCAGGGGCGTGCTGGTCGCGCTCGACAATACCTGGTCGGCCGGCCTGGCGTTACGCGGCTTCGAGCTTGGCGTGGACATCATCATGCAAGCGCTGACCAAGTACCAGTCGGGCGGATCCGATGTGTTGATGGGCGCGCTGATCACGCGCGACGAAGCTTTACACCATCGCCTCGGGCAAGCCCACATGCGCCTGGGGATGGGCGTGGGAGCGGACGACGCTTATCTGGTCATGCGCGGCTTGCCGACGCTGAAATTGCGTTTCGATGCGCATGACGCTGGCGCGCGCGAGGTGGCGGCATGGCTCAAGGCCCGCCCCGAGATCGGCAAAGTGCTGCATCCGGCATTTGAAGATTGTCCCGGGCATGCTATCTGGAAGCGCGATTTTCAGGGCGCGGGCGGGTTGTTTTCCGTGTTGTTCGACAGCGCATATACCGAAGCGCAAACCGACCGTTTCGTCGATCAGCTCAAGCTGTTCAAAATCGGGTATAGCTGGGGCGGCGCGAACAGCCTCGTCATGCCGTACCGGATCAGCACAATGCGTAAGGATTGGCACGACGAGGGGCAACTGGTGCGCTTCAATATCGGCCTGGAGGATCCGGCAGACCTGATTGCCGATATTGAACTAGCGTTCGCGGCCATGTGATACGCCATGCCTGGAACGCCAGATAGCTCAGGCAGGCATGGTTTTATTCTCGTTCAGGTCCAGCAATCCCTTGATCAAGCGGTACGCCTTCCACAGCCAGGCGCCGACCCAGATCAGCCAGGCGAGCGGGATCAGGATAAACGTTGCAAAGCAGATCGCGCCCACCACAATCCAACACACATACCACCAGAACGAGCGGATCTGCCACGTGTGATGCGAGTATACGAAGGTGCCAACCGCATCAGGCCGCTTCACGTAGTTGATGATGAGCGGGATGAAAGAGAATGCGCCGAGCGAAAAGAAAAAGCTTGCCGCGTGGCCAATGTAAAGCCACCATGCCAGGTTTTTTGTGCCGGATAGCCTGGTGTCCAAAACTAGGTCCTGTGACATATGTACTCCTTTGATAAGATAAGCCGATTGTAGCAGTCATTGCCATAACTGCCACGTTGCACCCAAGCGTGCGCTACCGATTAGGGTCTCAAGCAATAGTTCTCCGGCCTGCTTTATACTTGCGGGTCTGATCGTTTAAAACTGGTATGCCAGCGCACCTGTGCCAGCCTCACTTATTCCAAGGCCCGTTATGCCATTTTCCTCTTTGGGCCTCGTCCCCTCCCTCGTGCGTGCCGTCGGCAAGGCCGGCTATCTGGCGCCGACCGCGATCCAGGCTGCCGCCATCCCGGCAATCCTGCGCGGCAGCGATGTGCTGGGCTTGGCGCAAACCGGTTCGGGCAAGACGGCCGCGTTTTCCCTACCGCTGCTGCAGGCGATGCTCGCCCCTTGTGAGGGCCCGCGCCGGACGCGCGCTCTGGTGCTGGTGCCTACGCGTGAACTGGCGGCCCAGGTGGGCGCCGAAATCGGCAGCCTGTCCCAGGATCTGCTGGTGCCGGTCAAAGTGGCCATCCTGTTCGGCGGCGTCTCGATTAATCCACAAATGATGGGCTTGCGCGGAGGCGCCGACATCGTGGTTGCCACGCCGGGCCGCCTGCTCGACTTGCTCGATCATAATGCGCTGAAGCTCGCTAGCGTGGCGACGCTGGTGCTGGATGAAGCGGACCGCCTGCTTGACCTGGGCTTTGCCGATGAAATCGGACGCATCCTGGCGCTGCTGCCAAGCCAGCGCCAGAACCTGTTTTTCTCGGCCACTTTCGCGCCCGAAGTGCAGGCGCTGGCCGACACGATACTGCGCGATCCGCTGCGAATCGAGGTCGAAGCCATTGCGCACAACAAACCCGACATCGAACAGCGCGCGATCGCGGTCGATGTTGCGCGCCGCACCATGCTGCTCAAGCATCTGATTCTTGAAAACAAATGGAGCCGGGTGCTGGTGTTCGTGGCGACCAAATATGCGGCCGAGCATGTGGCCGACAAGCTGCAGCGCAACGGCATCTAGGCCGGCGCCTTGCATGGCGAGTTCAGCCAGGGCGCGCGCAGCCAGGTGCTGGCCGACTTCAAGGCCAGCCGGCTGCAAGTGCTGGTGGCCACCGATCTGGCCGCGCGCGGCATCGACATCGCGCAATTGGCGGCGGTGGTCAACTATGATTTGCCGCGTTCGGCGGTCGACTATACACACCGCATCGGCCGCACCGGACGCGCGGGCGAGAGCGGGGTGGCAGTCAGCTTTGTCAGTGCCGCCACCGAGGCGCATTTTCGCTTGATCGAAAAGCGCCAGAACGTGCTGCTGGCGCGCGAGCAGATCGCCGGCTTTGAACCGGTCGAGACGGCAGTCGTTTCCGCGCCTAATCAGGTGACCGATACGGTCAATGGCGGCATCAAAGGTGCGCGCAAGAGCAAGAAGGACAAGCTGCGCGAGGCAGCCGCCGCGGATCGGGCCTGCAACGCAAAATAGTCATCCTTGCCCGGCAACTGCGCTGTGCGGATGCTTACCCTAGCAGCGTTGTCACGCCGTCGAGTCCGACAAAGTTGAGTGCCACATCGGCCTGGGCGCGCACCACCGGCTTGGCTCTGAAGGCCACCGACAAGCCCGCAATGTGCATCATTTCCAAGTCATTGGCGCCATCGCCCATGACAATGGCTTGGTCCTGGCTGATTCCCATTTCAATGCATACGCGCTCCACGATGCGCTTCTTTTCCGCGGCGTCAACGATCTGGCCAACAACTCTGCCGGTCAGCTTTCCGTTTGCGATACCCAGCTGGTTGGCATGGGTGAAATCGAGACCGAGGTGCTGCTTCAGGCGATCTGTGAAAAACGTGAAGCCGCCCGAGACCAGCAGTGTCTTCAAGCCGGCAGCCTTGACGGTAGCGAGCATGCGTTCGCCGCCCATTGAAATTTTCACGCGTTCGTCATAGACGCGCTGCAGCGCCGTCGCATCGAGTCCTTCCAGTAGCGCCACGCGGCGCGTCAGGCTTTCCGCGAATTCGAGCTCGCCACGCATGGCAGCTTCCGTAATTTCGGCCACTTGCGGTTTGAGCCCTTGCATGTCAGCGATCTCGTCGATGCACTCGATCGTGATCAGGGTCGAATCCATGTCCATCGCGACCAGCTTGAAGTCGGCCAGGGTTCGGCCGGCCTTGATGAAAGTGGCATCGATTTGCGCCGCGTAACTGGCCGCGTCGATGGCCTGCTGCAGGGCGGCTGAATAGTCGACTCCTTCGCAGCGAACGGCATGGTCGTGCAAGCGCACGATGCGGGCCGGATTGGCCAGCGCGGCAATCGCATCGAGAGTGATGGCGCTGGCGTCTGGGCCCTGCAATATCAAATTCATTGTCATCGTCAGTCCTTCATTACGCACTAAGCTGCCTGATGGTCTGCTTTACCTGTGTCACGCGCGCCGCCAGATCGGGCATGCTGACCGTGATTTTCAGCTTGTCCTGGCCATTCAGCTTGACATGGCGGTTTTTTTGAATCAGTTCGATGATGCGCATCGAATCGATCGGGGGATTGACCATGAACTGCAGGGTCGCCGCCTCAGCATGCGCGTCAATCTTGATGATGCCCACGCTCTTGGCGGCGATGCGCAGGCGATGCGTCTCGACCAGGGCCTTAGCCGGATCCGGCAGCTTGCCGAAGCGGTCGATCATCTCTTCCTGCAGGTCGTCGATCTTGTCTTGCGCGTTGCAGTTGGCCAGCCGTTTGTAGATCGACAGGCGTTCATGCACATCGCCACAGAAATCGGCCGGCAGCAGGGCGGGCACATGCAAATTGATTTCCGTGGTGCTCGATAGCGGCGCCGCCAGGTCCGGTTCCTTTCCGCTCTTGAGCGAGCGCACGGCTTCGTTGAGCATATCCGAATAGAGCTGGAAGCCGATTTCCAGCATTTCGCCGGACTGGCTCTCGCCCAGCACCTCGCCGGCGCCGCGAATTTCAAGGTCGTGCATGGCGAGGTAAAAGCCGCTGCCCAGTTCTTCCATCTGCACGATCGCATCGAGCCGGCGCTGGGCCAGCTTGGTGATGCCCGATACGTCGTTGACCAGCAAATAGGCGTAGGCCTGATGGTGCGAACGGCCGACGCGCCCGCGCAACTGGTGCAACTGCGCCAGGCCGAACTTGTCGGCGCGGTGCATGATGATGGTGTTCGCGGTCGGCACGTCGATACCGGTCTCGATGATGGTGGTGCACAGCA